>JAHJIQ010000057.1 GCA_018823285.1 Pseudomonadota bacterium | reverse complement strand
TGTGCTGGTCGCCTCAACCGGGGTGATTGGTGAGCACCTTGAAATGGATTGCTTTTCCAGAGGGGTGCCGAAACTCGTGGAAAAGCTTTCGGCAGACGGACTCACCAGTGTCTCGCTGGCGATTATGACCACCGATACCGTGCCCAAGACGGCGGTCCGCGAGTTTGCGATTGCGGGCCGAAAAGTCCGGATCGCAGGGCTCGCCAAGGGGGCCGGGATGATCAGGCCGGATATGGCGACCATGCTTTGCTTTGTGCTGACCGATGGTGCCGTTGCCGGAGATTTTCTCAGATCAGCCTTGAAGTCCGCCGTGGACCGTTCTTTTAACCGGATCACCGTGGATGGAGACACCAGTACCAATGACTCGGTCCTGATCATGGCCAACGGTCTGGCGGGAAACGAGGTGATCAGCCAAGGAAGTGGTGGCGCAGAGCTTTTTCAGGGCGCCCTTGATGATCTGCTCACCGACCTTGCCCTGCAGGTGGTCAGGGATGGTGAGGGAGCGACCAAGCTGGTCCGGGTTGAGGTCAAGGGAGCCGTATCCGAACTTGAAGCCCGTAAGGCTGCCCATACGGTCGCTGATTCCAAACTGGTGAAGACCGCCTTCTTCGGCGAAGATGCCAACTGGGGCCGGATTATTGCTGCTCTGGGTCGGTCCGGCGCCGCCTTTGATCCGGAAAAAGTTGATATTTTCTTCGACGGGGTCCAGATGGTCAGGGACGGGCTCGGGCTCGGCAAAAAAGCGGAAGCTGCGGCCACCGAAATCCTCAGGAAGAAGGAATTTACCGTATCCATCGACCTGAAAGCGGGGACGGCTTCCGCCATCTATTATACCTGTGATCTGTCGATTGATTATGTGAAGATCAATGCCGATTACCGGAGTTGAAAACCGCCCAACAGTTGTTTCCGTATTGTTTTTTCCCGGGCGCTTTTGATATGCTCTTCAGAACAGATAATGGATAAATTAATGAGCCTCTTCCGGAAAATATCCTTGTTTCTGATTATCGTCTTGCTCTCCGGCTGCGCATCGCACGCTGTTCGCCCCCTGCCGAGAGCAGTCCGGGACTATAATATTCCAACCATCGCCATTCTCGATTTTGAAAACAAGGCCAATTTCCCATACCGCTGGAACCTGGGCCAGGGCATCCGCGACCGGCTGGTTGATGAACTGGTCAATTCCCGGCGGTACACCGTTCTGAACCGGGCAGATATCCAGGACGTGATCAGGGAGCTCGAGATGCAGAACAGTCCGAAGTTCAGGAGGGAAGGGCGGCTCGACAAGGGGCGTTTGAAGAATGTCAAATATCTCATCAAGGGCGCGGTGACCGATTTCTCCCATGTTGCGGGTGGCGGGATAAGTGGTTTTGTAAGAAACTTCGGTATGGGGACCAGCGGTCAGATGGCGGTGGTTTCGGTGACTCTCTATGTGACCGATGTGGAAACCGGCGAAGTTGTGGTCAGCAAAAGTTTTTCCGACAGTGTCTGGGCCGGCGAGGTTGATTTTGCCGCAACCTATAAAAAAGTGACTTTTGGTGCGAACTCGTTCTACAAGACCCCGCTCGGCGAAGCGACCACCAACGTGATCAGGAAATGCATCCGAAGTATCAGCGAGACGATCGTCCGGGAAAAATGGTACCCCAGCGTGGTCAAGGTTGTCGGCGATACCCTGATTTTCTCCGGGGGAGTCGATCGGGCGGTGGAAGTCGGCAGTGTCTGGACCGCCCATGAGCAGGGGGAGATTCTGGTGGATCCCCAGACCGGTAATGAACTTGGCCGCCTGCCGGGCAGAAATATGGGCAAGGTTGAGGTTGTCCAGGTGGAAGACTACTTCTCCCACGCCAGAATCCTCGAAGGCGATTTCTCTCCCGGTCAGATTCTGCAAAGGGTCCCGGAAGAAAAGCCCGTCAAAGAAGTGTCTGAAGAGAGCCCCGCCATTTAGTTTCCCAAATCAGTTTCCCAAATCAGCAATTGTTTCTGATATGATACTTTTGTTGCCCTGTTTTCCGGCGTAGCGTGTCCGCCTTCTAAAACTTTTTTCAGATGGTCCGATATGGAAATGTATATTGCCAGACAGCCGATTCTCGACGGGAATAAACGGCTGCAGGCCTATGAACTTCTGTATCGCGGGGCCGCCCATTACGCTCTGGGGCAGATCAGCGGGGAACGGGCCACCACCAGCCTCCTGACCACCGCATTCCTTACCGAAGGCATAGAAAAGATCTCTTCCTCAAAACCGTGCTTTATCAATTTCACGGAAGAGCTGCTGCTGAAAAAAGTTCCCCTCTCCTTTCCCAATAACCTGGTTGTCATCGAGGTCCTTGAGGATGTGCCGCCATCACCGGCGATTATTGCGGTCTGCAAAGAGTTTGTGGAAAAGGGGTATGTTCTGGCCCTGGATGATTTTATCCACCACCGTAATCTGGAGCCCCTGATCAACCTGGCAAAAATCATTAAAATTGATTTCTCCCTGACCAAAGGGACTGATCTGGAGAGGGTCCGGTACAAACTCGCCAACCGCGATGTAAAACTCCTGGCCGAGAAGGTTGAAACGCTGCAGGAGTTCGAGCAGGCAATGAAGCTTGGCTTTACTTTCTTCCAGGGGTATTTTTTCGGCAAGCCCCAGATGATTCAGTCGAAGGAAATCCCCGCCAGCAAGATCAATCTTCTGCAGTTACTGGCGGAAGTGAACAGGAAGAGCACTACCATCAAAACCCTGAAGGAAATATTCTCCAGGGATGTGGGGATGACCTATAAACTTCTGAGGTATATCAATTCAGCCTATTATTATCTGCAGAAGAAAATAGAGTCCGTTGCCCATGCCATCGTCTATATCGGTGAGCAGGGGGTGAAGCGCTTCGTTATTCTTCTCCTGGTTTCAGAGATTGCCACCGACAAGCCCGTTGAGCTGCTGAAGCTTTCAGTGGTCCGGGCAAGATTCTGTGAGTTGCTGGCTGGCGAAAGCCGGGTTTGGCCGGATTCTTCGGAGGTGTTCCTGTTGGGGTTGTTCTCGATGATCGACGGCCTTCTTGATACGCCGATGAAGGAAGTGATGGAAAAGTTGCCGATTGACGAGGCAATCAAGGACGCGCTGATGAAGAAGACCGGTCCTCTTGTGCCATTTTTAACGGCGACGGATGCTTATGAGAGAAATGAAATGGAAAAATGTCTCAAGGCATTCACTGCGCTCGGTGTGGAGCCGAAAAACGTTCCAGATTATTACCTGACCGCAGTCGCCTTCGCAGATTCATTGACCAGGATTCAAGCCGGGTAGAGCAGCTCCTCTGCTCGCACCGACAAACGGGCTCGCGAGACATCGAGACGTATCCCCGAAGGGTGAAAATAACAATTTTCCTGATTTGCTGTTCCCTCACATTTCATTCAAGAGATCCCTGCTGCGGCCGATATGTTTAAAAGGCCGGAGTCTTCATTTGGCAATGATCTGAGCGCGTTCCAGGGAGTTTATGAAAGAAGGTAAAATAACAGGGGCCGAAAACAGGCAGCCCGGGGCCGGACCACTGAAAAGTGCGCCCGGAGACGACGAACAGCCGGCAATTCAGGAATCGCAGTCCTTCAGGGCGGACGCAGCCGGCCGTTTGCGGGTCTATAATGAGGATGAGTATCTGCGGCGTCCCTATCAGCCGAGGTCCATGCACTGGTCGATTGCCTGGTCCGACCTGATGATGACCATGTTCATCCTTTTTGCGGTGCTGTATATCTATCAGGCTTCAAACCATACCTTCGAAGAGAACTGGCAGGTTTACAGGAGGAAAAATGTCACGCTTGCCCCCGGCAGTTCGGGGCCATCCTCCAGCGGCGGTCCAGGAGATATCACGGATACGGCCCTTGAATCGACTGGTGAGATTTTCAACCTGAGCCGAAGAATCATCAACTCTGAGGATATTGGTGATTTTGCCGATGTGAATCTTGCCCCTGATGAATCGATCCGATTTACCATGACCAACGATCTTCTTTTTGATCCCGGCAGGGCCGAGGTCAAGCCGGGCGCCGAAAGAGCCCTCGCCGGAGTAGCCCGAATCATCTTGAAAACACCCTATATGATCAATGTGGTCGGGCATACCGATCCCACACCGATCAGCACGGACCGGTATCCTTCAAACTGGGAACTTTCGGTGGCCCGGGCAACGGCGGTTGCCCGGTTTATGATCGATGAACTGAAGGTTCCGGAAAAGCGGTTCTTCGTCACGGGGCATTCCTACTTCCAGCCTCTCCGGGAGAATGACACTCCGGCAAACCGGGCAGTGAACCGCAGGGTGGAGATAATTATCACCAGGGACAAACCATCTTATTAGAGGCGCTCATGCTTAAAGATTCCGGACCAGAAAAATCGGCAATGCGGTCAATGGACTTCAGGACCATCTTCGGATTGATATTCAGTGTCGCCTTGTTTGCCTCGGGTTTTGTTTTGCATGGCAATATCGGCCTGTTTTTCAATCTATCCGGGCTTCTGATCGTAGTCGGCGGCACGCTCGGCGCCACCCTGATCTGTTATCCGGCCAGCAGGCTGCAGATTGTCTACCGAGTGCTCCGCTACTCCTTCCGGCAGCCCGGCAAGCGGGCCTCGGATATTGTCGGGATCATGGTCGATCTTTCGGTGAAATCCAGATTCAAGGGGCTCCTTTCCCTGCAGGAGGATGAGGAGGAGACCTCGCTGATGGCATTGCGGACAGCCCTCGGGTACCTGGTTGATGGATACAGTGAGCAGCAGATTCGTGATCTTCTGAATACCGAAATGTATTTTTTCAGGATGCGGCGGGACGACAGCGAGCGGGTGCTGCGGACCATGGCGGATCTTTTTCCGTCATTCGGGATCATCGGCAGCGTGGTGGGATTGATCGGGATGATCGCCGGGGTCGGCGATACTGCGGTGATTCTGAAAACCGTTCCCATCGCGCTTACCTCAACCTTGTATGGAATAGTCTTTTCAAATTTTTTCTTTGTGCCCTTTGCCGCAAGACTGCATGAGCGGACCAACCAGGAACTTCTTCTGCAGAAAATTGTGATGGAAGGAGTTGCGGCGATCAGCAGTGAGGTCAACCCGAGATTGCTGGAAGTGAAGCTCAAGTCCTTCCTGACCCCGGCCTCCCGTGCCGGTAAACTTGTGTCGTTGCGGCGGATCCAGAAGCGGTTTCATATCAAAAAGGAAAACGAGTCCGCACAGGACGCGGCGGTTGAGCAGGCTCCGGTTGCGACCTGAGTGAACATGCATAGCGAAACGCATTCCCTGCAGCTTGTCGCGGGGTTAGTGAGCGAATCTGATGTAAGTAACCTTCCATACGGAGATTCCCCGTGGCTTGCCGCGGGGAGCTTCAATTGTCTCCGGAGCCCACCTGTTTTCAGCCGTTGAAACTTTTACAAGCCAACTCTTTGACAGGCTTGCCCTTCGGCAGACTCACCCTTCGACAAGCTCAGGATGAGCGGATTCGCGGTTACCCAACGCATTCCAACCCTGTCCAACCCGCTCACCCGGAGCCTGTCGAGGGGTCATCCCAACCCTGTTCAATCCGCCCATCCCGAGCCTGTCGAGGGGGAATCCCGACCCTGTTCAATCCGCTCATCCCGAGCCGGTCGAGGGATCATCCCAACCTTGTTCAACCCGCTCATCCCGAGCTTGTCGAGGGATCATCCTGAGCCTGTCGAAGGATGGGTCGCGCCATTTCCGCACCACGCATATGCAATTAAATATAAATATATCAGCTGGTTATCGTCTAATCAGGAAAGCGGAAGGAGGGCCAGCGGGAATCGGGACATCTGATGTTCAGGTCAAGATTGTTGTCCCCGGACTGTTTCTTTGCCCCGGGAGTTACTATAATGGCCTCTATGATCCATAATCTGTCGATGATAAACAGATGTTTTCTGTTGCTTGGATTGTTGCTGCTCCATGGGTGTGCTGTACAGGTGAGCAGGGAGGCTTTCTCCGCCAGTCGTGGGGGTAGATCTGATCCTGTCATTATTGATGTGCGGACTAGAGGTGAATATGACAGGGGGCATATACCCGGTGCCGTGCATATCCCGGTTCTGTCCCTGCCGTTTCATCTGGACCGGGTGCCTGTTTCGAGCAGGAACCAGGAAGTAGTGGTATACTGTGCCCATGGTCCCAGGGCTGTTCTGGCCGCTTTTTTTCTGAAAGTGGCTGGGTTCAGCAATCTGCGCCATCTGCAGGGTAATTTCGTGGGCTGGGAAAAAGCCGGTTATCCGGTTGAAAAGAGTGAGTATTGATCACATGATACAGTTGTCGCGTAAAATAATGTTCGGCAGTCTGCTGCTTGTCGTCATTGCGATCGGACTGCTCCATTTCTTCACCCCGGGAGAACTCGGGGTCTACCACGGGACCTACAGAAGGCTCAGCTATTTTCCGATCGTCATGGGGGGGATCTGGTTCGGGATCCGGGGCGGGCTTTTTTTCTCGGTTCTTTCGTCGGTCGCCTTCATTCCCCACCTTCTCCTCTATATCGGTGATGACCCGAGAATTTATCTGAACGAACTGCTTGAGGTTGTTCTCTATATTGCGGCCGGTACAGTAACGGGTTTTATCGCCAGTCGGGAGGCGAGGCTCAGGGTGAAGTATCAGAATCTCTCTGAAAAGCTTGAAGAATCGTACAAAAAACTGCATCGGGAAAGCGCCATGTTGCTTGAAGTTGAAGAGCAGCTCGGTGAAAGCCAGAAGTTCTCGGCCCTTGGCAAGCTGTCGGCTTCCCTTGCCCATGAGATCAAGAACCCGCTCAGTTCGATCAGGGGGACTGCCGAGATCATTCTCGATGAGTTCCCGGCGGATCATCCGAAAAGGGAATTTGGAGAGATTCTCCTGAAGGAGGTCGACCGTCTCAATGTGACGCTCAGTGAAATCCTGCAATATTCTTCGGGCAAGGCACGCCATGACCGTGAAGCGCAGGGAGAACCCCTCCACGATGTGTTGCATCGGGTGTCCAGGCTTCTGGAGACCCATCTGAAGAAAAAGAAGGTGAGTTTTGTCATCTCCTCCTGTGAGAATTGCGACACCTTTCTGGTGGACGGCAACAAAATGTCACAGGTTTTTCTGAATATTATCCTGAACGCCATAGATGTTCTGCCGGAAAAAGGTGAGATCCGGCTGGATGTCCGTTCAGAGGAGGACTGCATTGAAATTTCCATCTGCGATAACGGGCCGGGAGTTCCGCGGGAATTCAGAGAGGAGATCTTCAAGCCGTTTGTGTCCGGCAAGGATCATGGCTCCGGCCTTGGCCTGTCGATCAGCGCGAAAATAGTTGAAAGTTACGGCGGCAGGATAGTTCTGACCGAAAGCGTCAGCGGCGGGGCCTGCTTTACGGTGGTTCTGCCCTGGCCGGAAGACGATGAGCCGGGGGGCAATGCTCTGGATGATCAATAAACGAACAGGGGATATCAATGTCCGGTCGAATTTTACTGATAGATGACGATGACAGCCTGCGGCGGGTTACCGATTATAATCTGACCGCCGCAGGTTTTGAGGTCCATGCCGCAGCATCGGGGAAGGAAGGGCTGCAGCTTTTTTCCGGTATCGACCCCGATCTGGTGGTGACCGATGTGGAACTGGGCGATATGAACGGCCTGGAGATTCTGGCCAGGATCAAGAAGGATTCGCCGGACACCCCGGTGATCGTCATCACCGCTTACGGCACCATCGACATGGCGGTCAAGGCCATGGGGCAGGGCGCCTTCAATTTCATCACCAAGCCCTTTGATCGGGAAACCCTGCGGATGTCGTGCCGGAAAGCCCTGGAGATGAAAACCCTCCGTTCACAAAACCGGGTGCTTTCCGAAGAGGTTGACCGATTGACCGGCGTGGAAGGAATGGTGACCGCAAACTCCGCCATGGCTGAACTACTTGACGTTGCCCTGCGGGTGGCGGAAAGCGAGGCCACCGTCCTGATCTCCGGGGAATCCGGAACCGGCAAGGAGGTTCTGGCCCGTTTGATCCACAGCAGGAGCGCGCGGAGTCAGGGGGTGATGGTGGCGGTCAATTGCGCGGCCATCCCCGACACGTTGATTGAAAGCGAGTTGTTCGGCCATGTCAAAGGCGCATTTACCGGCGCGGTTGCCAATCGCAAAGGCCGGTTCCAGGTTGCCCGGGGAGGGACTCTGTTTCTTGATGAAATAGGGGAGATCAAGCCCGATATGCAGGCCAAACTGCTTCGCGCCATTCAGGAGCGGGAAGTTGAACCGGTGGGTTCCGACCGGGTTGAGAATATCGATGTCCGGATCATCGCCGCCACCAATCGTGATCTGAAAGCGCTCACCGCGACCGGTGAATTCCGCGAAGATCTCTATTATCGGCTGGGCGTCATCCTTCTCGATATTCCGGCATTACGGGAGCGGCCCGAGGATATCGGTCCTCTCGCGAAGCATTTCCTGAAGAAACTCAATGCCCCGGCGACTGTCGGTTTTAATCGCCAGACCCTTGATGTGATGCGTCATTACAGCTGGCCTGGCAATATCAGGGAACTGCAGAACGCGGTGGAGCGGGGATTTATCTTAAGACGCGGAGATGAGATCACGGCAGAGGTGATGGGGCTTGGCGGCGGGACACCCGGCCCTGAAAAATCCGGTGGGGTCCTGAATCTTGAAATACCTGATTCAGGGATCTCCCTTGAAGAGGTTGAAAAGGAACTGATCAGCAAGGCGCTGCAGAAAAGCGGCGGCAACCGTTCCGAGGCGGCCCGGCTACTTAAAATCCCGAGGCATGTTCTGATCTACCGGCTTGAAAAATTTGAGATGTGAAATTCCCGTTTCCGGAGGTGATTGAAATGTTGATCCTCAAGGTTCACCCGATGGTTGAGTTTGCGGCAATACTCCTGGCTTTTTATGCCGCCTGGCTTGGATTTCAGAGAACTCGAACCCTCCATTTCGGCAAAACCGTCCCTTTCAGGCGTGATCTGCACGTCATCATTGGCGCTGCCTCACTCGTCTCGATGCTGAGTGGCATCGCAGCGGCCGAGATCATTGTCTCCCGGTTTGAGGATAAAGGCATTCAGATACTCGTCGGCATGCATGGGAACATGGCAATGGCCTTGATCCCTTTCCTTCTTTTTGCGCTTTTCAGCGGGTTTTATCTGTACCTGAATCCGGCAAAGAGAATAGTTCTTCCGGCCCTTCATGCCATCAACAATCTCATAGTCCTCCTGCTCTGCCTGTACCAGATCTTTTCCGGGGTGGGAATTGTAAGATCGCTGCCGGGCGGATGATATCATGAGGAAAAGGTTCTAAATATGGGCTGCTGCCGAGGGTTGCTCGAAAAGTTGAACCCCAGGAGTCGCGGGGTGATCTGCCTGAATCTGGTTCTGCCGGTGCGGATCATCGCCTTTACGCTGATTGCCGGTAACTGGGTCTATATCATGCTCAATCTTGATTCGATTGATGTGATCACGATCTTCATTACCATGCTCAACCTTGTTCTCGCCTGCACCATGCTGAAAGAATGCGGGAGAAGTGTTTCTTATCACCGCGAGATTGACAGGTTGGAAGGAAAGAGCAACTGGAGGAAATGAGCAGCTGATGCCTCTTCCCTGAATCCGTGCCGCTCTCGAACGCTCACGAATTCAGGTTTTATTTAAGGGTGGTCTGCTTGACCGGCAGGGAGATGATAAAGGTGGCGCCCTCTCCGGGGACACCTTTTGCCTTGATCGTTCCGTTGTGGCGTTCGACGATTTTCTGGCAGACTGAAAGACCGATGCCGGTCCCGGCATATTCGTTTTTACCGTGCAGTCGCTGAAAAATGCCGAAAATCCGTTCGCTGTACTGGTTCTCAAAGCCTATCCCGTTGTCCTTGATCGTGATCTGATATATTCCATTGTTGTACTTTCCGGAGGAATTGGCGTCTTTTTCCACTGTTTGCAGGTAAGAGCCGGAGATACTTATTCTGGGAGGCACGCCTTTCCTGTTAAATTTCAGGGCGTTGGCAATCAGGTTCTGAAAGATTTGCTTAATCTGAAAGGTGTCGGCATCTATCGTTGCAAGTTCTTCTGATTCTACCCTGCCGCCACTTTCTTCGAGCCTGACCTCAAGAATTGAAAGCACTTCGGCGATGACCTGATTGAGATCTGTTTTCTGGAAGGGTTTGGCCTTGGTCGTGACCCTTGAGAAAGAAAGAAGGTCTTCGATAAACTGCTGCATTCGATAGCTTGCAATCCGCATCCGCTCCAGGTAGTCACGTCCTTTTTCATCCAGCCGTTCACCATATAGATCGTTGAGCCGTTCACCAAAACTCAATACCTTTCTGAGCGGTTCCTGCAGGTCGTGGGAGGCGATATTGGCAAACTGCTGGAGTTCGGCATTTGATCTTCCGAGTTCGCGGGTTTTCTCGGCAAGGACCTCCTCGGCAATTTTCCGCTCGGTGATGTCCTGGGCGACTAGAACCCAGCCCTGCAATTGACCATCACCGTCACGAAGGGTAGCGGAGGACAGCAGCACGGTGACTTCCGCTCCTGATTTTTTTATAAAATTGGATTCTACGCTGCTGATGGACTCGTGATCAAAGATAGTTCCCGGGGAAGTGTCGTCAACGGGCGGTTTGTATATGCGTTGAATCGATTGACCGACAAGTTCTTCCGGCGTGAACCCGAGTTGGCTGCAGGCGGTGTCATTTGCCCGGGTGATAAGTTTTCCGGGCGAAAGTACGATCAGCATATCCATCATCGATTTGATGATGTTGTCGACATAGTCTTTCGAAACCGTGGTTTTATCGAGATCGGAAGCCAGCTGGTTGAAACTGTCGACCAGAAGCTGGATTTCACCGGAGCTTCTGATATCCACCCGGGTCGTGATGTCTCCGGTGGCAAGCCGTGCAGCTGCCTTTGCCAGGAGGATGATTGGTTGTGACAGGTATCGTGACACAGCATAGATAATGAGAGTGGTGGATACAACTGATACCAATGAGACGATCAGGAGAAATTTCACAATCTTCATGATGTCTTTCATCAACAGGGCTTTCGGGATGCTGATTGCTACCCTCAACAGCGGCTGACCGGGGATGATGGCCAGGTCCTTGCAGAAAATCATGCCCTTGTCATCAAGGTTTGATTTTACCTGGCATGGTTCACTGCTTTCAAAGTAGGGGTGTGGGTCAAGTCGCGATTCGGTCCTGCTCGGTTCTACCAGGGGCTGACCGGATGGCGCAAAGCCCCAGACCGGATTGGTGCCCCGGAATTTGATACTTTGCAGTTGGCTGAAAAATTCCTCAAGGCTGTAATCAATGATGATGGCGCCGCCGAATTGACCAATATCCGGATCCGGCTTGCCGATACCTGCGGAGATATAATGTTCACCATCCATTGACCTGAAAGGACCATGGACAATTATCTCGCCCGGTGAAGCTGCTTCCAGTTCGGTGAAAATTTTTGTGCGACTTATATTGCCATATTCCCGAATCCTGCCCTTGCGGTTGACCTTGATCACTTCCGTCCCGGAGTATTCGACAAAGGTGATGCTCCGGTGGTTATTCGAATATTCAATTGACTGGAGAAATAATCTTTCAACCGCTCGGGCTTCAATCTCTTTCTCCAGCTGGGTCGCCATGAAATATGAGTCGAGGATCGGGTTGGTGCTCAGGATCTTCAGGTCCCTGGTTATTTCATCTTTGATGACCTCCTGAAACTGGTGGGTCAGGTTGGCAAAATCCTGATTGATGTTCTCCCTGGTCTGCTCGGTAATAGTGTTTTTGCTGTATCCGTAAAAGACCACAATCAGCGATACGCTGACGGAGATTACGATTGCCAGAAAGGCAAGCAGAAAACGATAGAAGATGGACAACCCCTGGATGGCCTTATCCGACATCATCGATCCTTTCGGGTGTCGGTTTTCTGAATATATTCTTCAATACCCATGCTTTCGGAAAGAGTGATGCCGAGGGTTTCCGCTCTCATCAGGTTGACGGTCAAAGGACCGCGGGTGGGGGTAACCGGAGAATAGGTTGCCGGTTTGGCGCCGTTGGCCAGAATATCATTACCGATTGCCGCAGCTCTGTATCCCTGGTTGAAACCGGAGTCGACGGCGCCGCAGAGCATACCGCCCTTGATATATTCTTCGAGGATGGATGTCTCGGGGATTTGGATATTGGAGACGTACCAGTGAAGTACATCCTCAAGCGGCACATAATTGCCGTTTTTGTCCCTGAATCCGGTCAGGTGGGTAATAAAAAAGGCATCAACCTTCGCCTGCAGTTCGAGGACCCTGTTTTTCCATACCTCAAAATCAGTGGTGGAAACGGTTTCCACCAGTTCTTCCGGGATGATGCCTTTGCGGGCCAGAACCTCAACCGCTTTATGGTGTGACCGGCCGGTAGGATTGTGAACCGACAGGATGGCAAATTTCCTGATCCCCGGGACAATTGCTTTCAATAATTGCATGCTTTCCAGATAATAACCCGATTGATAAACACCGGTCACATTGTGGCCCGGTTTGGCAATGCTATCTAGCAATCTGTATTTCAGCGGCGAATTGTTGACCCCCCAGAAGACGATCGGGATTTCCGAATCCAGAAACTGGTTGCCGATATAGTTGGCGGCATTGTCATCACCCAGAAATATCAAATCGGGTGCAAAATCATTGGCCGTTTTATAGATCCGGAGAGATATTTCGTTGATGTCGGCCGGGCTGTTTTTTCTCTTTGAATCCATCCACACTTTTTTGAAGAGAGCCTTTGAGGTGGTTACGGAATCTCCCTGGATAAAATCTGCGACCTGGTCCGCGTTATCAAAATAACCGAACTCAAGCATGGCGGCGCAGAAGCCCTTATTGGTTTCCTGTGACCAGAAATATTGGGGATGGTAGCTGTCAACAACAAGGATTTTTTTCAGCCCGGCGCTGTTCTCTGAAGCGGCTGAAGCTCCTGAAATGAGGGAGAAGGTTATGAATAAAAAATATATGAAGAATTTTCCGATGGTTTTCATTCAGATCCCCTTATTCATTGACTTGTTTTGACCGGATCAGGACCTTCAATGTATTCCTCTATACCCATCTTGTCTGTCAGGGGGATACCGAGCTTTTTCGCCCTTGTTTTATTGACCATCTGCGGACCGCGTGGCGGAACCCGGGGCGGGAAAGTGGAAGGATCGACATGGTGCGCAAGAATCTCATGACCCATAAGCCCTGCCTCATATCCCTGATTATAGCCGGAATCATCAACTGCGCAGAGCCAGCCGTGTTCCACCCGGTATCTGAAGCCTGAAGCGGCCGGGCGATTGATGTTTGCGGTATACCAGGCGGCGACATCCTCATTTGTGACAAAACTGCCGTCGTCATTCTTCAGATTTGATGAAGCGATAAAGAAAGCATCAACCTTTTCCTGCAGTTCGGTGGTGTTTTTTTTCCATACCTCATAATTGTTGGTCGCAACGGTATCGACAAGCTGGAGGGGAAGCTCCCCTTTCCGGTCCAGAAACTGGATGGCCTTGTTGTGGATCCGGCCGGTGGTGGTGTCATCGGAGAGGATGGCGAAAGTCCTGGCGGTGGGGACAATCGTCTTCAACAGTTCAAGACTCTCCTTGTAGTAGGTCGTCTGGTAGACACCCGTCACGTTGTGCCCCGGTTTTTCATAGCTGTCAACCAGCCCGTATTTTACCGGGGTATTGTTCACTCCCCAGAAAACAATGGGAATTCTGGAGTCGAGAAACTGGTTGCCGATATAGTTGGCGGCATTGTCATCACCCAGAAAAATGAGGTCCGGTCTGAATTCTTTGGTGATGGTGGTAAATTTCGCGGTAACTTCAGCAATATCCATTTTCTCTTTCTTGCGCTTGGTATCCATCCACAGTCTTTTGATGATCGCCCCGGACGATTCCGCGAAATCATCCTTGTTCAGCTGTTTCTCCTGCTTTTTGTCATCCAGATAGCCGAATTTGAGCAAAGAGGCCGACAATCCTTCGTTGCATTGTTGTGACCAGAGGTATTCCTGATGATAGCTGTCGATAATGATAATCCGCTTCTTTTCGGCGGCGAGGCATTCACCGCCCATCAAGATCGAATAAATAGCAAGTCCGATGCCTGCTGCCAGGATGAAGCTGTCTCTTTTCATGATTCCGCCCTATTTGATATTTTTAACAATGGATTCAATAATGATATGTAAAACAGGGACTTGAAAGCAAGTTAAAATACTGCAAAAATACGGTGGGAAATATTTCCGGGGCTTTCAGGGGGAACCCAGCCCTGCTGTCAACCGCTTTCAGTGGTGAACAGGGTTTTTCCCTGAGGAGGGGTGCACGGATAAAGAATTAGTAGTTGAATCGGTCCTCGCAGGACAAAAGGACTTCTTTCCGGGCATCGTCGAGAACCCGCTTCGCCTCTTCGATATCGGTGGCGATCTGTCTCGACAGCTCTGCCGGGCCGGAGAATTTCTTTTCATCTCTCAGGAATCTCAGCAGGTTGACCTTGATCGGCTGGCCGTAGATATCCTGATTGAAATCAAAGATGTGGGTTTCGGCGGAAACGGCCGGGTTATGGTCATGGTCGGCAAAGGTCGGATTGCGACCGATGTTCAGTACCCCGCCGTAGCATTTTCCGCCGTAGATGACCTGGGTTACATAGACGCCGTGCCTCGGGCAGAGGTCTTCGGGGGCGATCTGCAAGTTTGCGGTGGGAAAGCCGATCAGGCTGCCGCCGCGCTGTTTGCCGACTTTCACTTCGCCCCGGATCTGGTAGTAGCGACCCAGCAGTTTCTTTACATCCCGCATCCGCCCTTCGGTCACCAGAGCCCTGATCTTGGTGCTGCTGGCCAGCATCTCATCCACGTAATAAGCTTCGACCACCGAAACAGCAAAACCTTCCTTTTCGCCATGGGCTTTCAGAAAAGGGATGTCTCCCTGCCGACCTTTGCCGAAAGCGTAATCATACCCGACAATGAGTTCGGTGATGCCGATGGTGCTCTGCAATCGGTCGATGAACTCCGCGGCCGGTGTTGCGGCGAGTTCGCTGGTAAAGGGCAGAACAATCAGGATGTCGATATCGGCAAGCTGAATCAGTTCAACTTTCTGTTCAAAGGTGGAGATCAGCTTGATGCCGATTTCAGGACGCACAACCTGGAGAGGGTGGGGATCGAAGGTGATGGCGATGCTGGTCCCCTGGTTGCGGTATGCCTTGTTCACCACCTCGCTGAAGAGCATCTGATGACCGAGGTGTACTCCGTCAAAGTTGCCGATGGTGACATAGGGGTTTTCCGGTTTTTTTGATATTGCTTCCAGATTATGATAGACCAGCATTGCCTGTTTCCCGTGTTGGTTAAATAATAGCGTGGAGACTGGTCAAAGAGAATAAATGAAACGGCCCGGCAGGTAAATAAAAATCCTTGACAAAAGGACGGGGAAATATTTAAAGTCGGCTTCTTTAAAGCTGAGTTAAGCAGCTTGCCTGCTTGTATGAAACTTATACCCCTCAAGGGGGTACTGAAGTGAGTACCAGCAGGGTGCAAAGTGATGCCGAAGTGGCGGAATTGGTAGACGCGCTAGGTTCAGGGTCTAGTGGGGGTTCCCTCGTGAAGGTTCAAGTCCTTTCTTCGGCACCAGAAAATTCAGGGCCGTGACTGTAATGATCAGTCACGGCCCTTTTTTTTTGCTATCTCGATAGTTTTTTCAAGTTCATTTTCTTTTGCCGGTTGCCTGAATCCGCCCGAGGTCTTATTCTCTTGCCATGTCTGTTGCTGAAAACGAGAATACGGGTGCTTCCGCCGGGCAGCTTCTCTTGCTGGAAACAGGGAGCCGTTATCGGTCCGATGTCTGGTCACTGGTTCTGCTGTCGGCGGGAATCCCTCATCTGCACAGAATGAATGATGACCGTTTCCAGCTCGAGGTCGCTGAAAAAGATTATCCCCGCGCGAAGAGTGAAATAGCCCGCTTTGAAGAGGAAAATCTCAACTGGCCTCCTCCCCCTGCTTATCTGGAGGCGACCGGTTCGGTTGCCGGTCACCGAAACCCTCCCACTGCCCTGATCATGGGGGCGCTCCTGGTGTTTTATACGATCACGGGACCGTCATCCCATGGCAGCGAATGGTTCAAAATCGGTGCGGTGGATTCCCGGGCCATGATCTATGGCGGCGAATGGTGGCGGGCTTTGACCGCCCTGACCCTTCACTCCGACTCCGTGCATCTTGCCGGAAACCTTCTGATCGGCGGCCTGGTTATTCATTATCTCTGCCGAAATTTCGGGACCGGGTTCGGCTGGTTCCTGGTTATCATGTCCGGCGCGGCTGGGAACATCCTCAACGTTCTGGCCAGGGGCGCGGGCCATTTTTCGGTAGGATTTTCCACCGCTGTTTTCGGGGCGGTGGGGATCCTGTGTGGCAGCCGGGCCAGTCGTTCACGATACGGGTGGCTGAAAGGTTTTCTGCTGCCGATCGGCGCCGGTTGTGCCTTGCTCGCAATGCTCGGGTCCACCGGTCGGAGAACGGACCTCGGCGCTCATCTCTGGGGGTTGGTTTCCGGTCTGCTGCTGGGAGCGGCGGCGGGGCTGGTCCCGGTATCTTTTACCGGGGGGCAGCGGATCTACAGGCAGTCGCTTTTTTTTATTGCTGCGGTATCGTTATTGTATTTTGCCTGGCAGCAGGCAGTGATAAACTGAAGAGGTGGGATTCAGTCGTGACATCCCGCTCCTGCCGGTCATGGGTTGTCGGCAGAAAAGGTCCAAGAAATCACTTGTAATGATCCGGTAAATTTGCGATGGTTGGTGCAAACGGGAAGTTATCAATTATGATCGTCAAAAAATAAATACAAAAAGGTCTGAAAATGGGTTGGGAAGATGAACAGTCCCCTTGGGGAAAGAAAAAAGGTCCGCCGACACCGGAAGAGATAATTGCCGGTCTGATTGCCAAGATTAAGGATATGTTTGACGGAGGCGGCACCGGGAAAAGCGCAGGTGGCGACCGGGGAGATGGCACATCCTCCGGAGGCGGTCCGGGAATTGGTAAACTTGCGACGATCATTATCGTGATTCTCCTGATCAGTGTTGCCAACTCTGCATATTTCACCATCAAACCAGGCGAGCAGGGGGTGGTGTTAAGATTCGGCAAATACCTGAAGACCGCCGATCCGGGACTGAATTTCAAGATTCCGATGGTCGATCAGAATATCAAGGTCGATGTCAAGAACGTCAACAAGGAAGAGTTCGGTTTCAGGACCCTGCTGGCGGCACAGCGTACCCAGTATGACAAGCGGGGATTCGATGAGGAGTCTTTGATGCTGACCGGTGACAAGAATGTCATCGAGGTTGAGTGGATTGTCCAGTACCGGATCAAGGACCCCGTCGCGTATCTTTTCAAAGTTGGAGATGTCAAACAGGCGGTGCGGGACGTCTCGGAAACCAGTATCAGAAGAATCGTCGGCAACATGGATTTTGACTACGTTCTGGGGAACCGGGATATCCTGGCCGACTCTTCAGCCCGGGAAATGCAGAAGGAGCTTGACCGTTACGAAAGCGGGGTTGATATCGTCAAGGTTCAGCTTCAGGATGTCAACCCGCCGGAACCGGTCAGGCCGGCCTTTAACGAGGTCAACGAAGCCGACCAGGACATGAAGCGACTGGTCAACGAGGCCGAAGAAAATTACAACCGGGAGATCCCCAAGGCCCGGGGACAGGCCAAGCAGGTTTATGAAGAATCTTACGGCTACGCGGTGCAGCGGGTCAACAAGGCCAAGGGCGAAACAGCACGCTTTGTGGCAATTCTGAAAGAGTACACAAGGGCCCGGGAAGTCACCAGAAAACGGATGTATCTGGAAACCATGCAGGAGATTTTGCCCAAAGTGGAAGATGTCTACGTGGTGGACAAGGATCAGAAGTCAATCCTGCCGTTACTCGACCTTAAAAAGAAGAAAAATTAAGATCATTAACCACGAAAAAAACAGGTGTGAAACCGTGAATATTATAGTGAGAGCAATATTGATAGCAGTGGTTGTGAGTCTTGCCGCCGTGGTCTGGAGTGGCTTCTATGTGCTGCCCGAAGGGTATCAGGCCGTGATCACCGAGTTCGGCAAACCGGTCGGGCAGCCGATTACCGAGGCCGGACTCAAGTTCAAGTTGCCGGTGATCCAGGAAGTGACGTATTTTGACAAGAAAATTCTGATCTGGGACGGTGATCCGAACCAGATCCCCACCAATGACAAGACTTATGTCTTTCTGGACATCACCGCCCGCTGGAGGATTTCGGATGCGCTGGTCTTCATGCAGGCCGTAAAAACCATGGGCCGGGCGATGACCATCCTTGACGATGTTCTGGACGGTACGGTCCGTGACCTGGTCAATAAAAATGACCTGGTGGAGATCATCAGGAGTTCCGACTGGTCTCCGGAAACCATGAGCGGCGGCAATCCTGAAGGTGCCAGAGAGGAGGTCAAGCTGGGGCGTGACAAGATCGCTGTCCTGATCCACGAAAAAGCTTCGCAGATCACGCCGCAGTATGGCATTGAACTGGTCGACGTCATGTTCAAGAGAGTGAACTACATCGATACGGTGCGAATCAAGGTCTATGAGCGGATGATCTCCGAGCGCAAGAGAATCGCGGCCGAGAAGCGATCGATGGGTGAAGGTGAAAAGGCCGAGATCCTCGGCAAGGTGAACCGTGAACTGAACGAGATCACCTCCAAGGCCAATCGTGAAGCCATGGAGATCAAGGGTGCCGCTGATGCCGAGGCGGCCAAGATCTATGCCGACGCTTACAATAAGGACCCGGAGTTTTACGCTTTCTGGAAAAGCCTGGAAGCATACGCCAATGCAGTGGGCAAGAACACCACTCTGATTCTCGCTTCGGACTCGGAATTCTATAAATTCATTGAAAGTGTAAAATAGCGGGAAATCGGGTTACGGAATAGAGCAGCAAGATTGACAAGATCGGCAGTCGGGTGAATCCGGGTGCCGATCTTTTGTTTTACAGCTTCTGTCCTGCCGGCAGGGCAGGACGATGGGTGTCGGCGTCAAACGCCACTCTCCCATGATGTTCAAGCGTTTCCAGAAATTCATCAAGCTGGGCGTCGCTGGTGAAAACTTTACGCCCGGTCCTGGTGAAACGGCATGAGCAGCTGGTCAGCTGACCGTCACACCAGGGACAGATTTCCACCGGGCAGCCGAAGGTGTGGATCTCGCCATCCGAAGTTCCGCATACCGGGCAGAGTTCCGGGGATTCGTTGACCGGTTGATGGTCAGGGAAATTGTCAGGATTGCCATACTTTGCCAGAAACTCCTCCCTGGTCCGGCAGCTGAAGAAGGCCAGAGCTTCAAGATCCCAGATTCCTTCGGCGGCAACCCCCAGGAATTCCGCTCTTTCGCGGGTAACCAGATAGAGATAGTTGTCGATATATGTCCTGGCACAGAGCAGAAAAGCTCCTTCCTTGGAGGAAAGACGGTGAATTCTGGTAATGCCGTCTTCCCTCGCTTCGGGCAGAAAACTGTAAAAATGATGCAGGACCTTTAAGGCGATAATGTCCGAGGAATATTTTTCCAGAACCGTGATCAGGCTTTTCTTTTCTTCCGGAGGAGCATTGTATTCCATCAGGAGAAGAATTTCCTGAACAAGGTCGGCCATCGTTTTTTTTGCGTCCGGGGTCATTCGTTATTCCCTGTCTTCTGTGCGGCGCCGGGTGGAGTGATGATAGCTTTCACCCAGCGTCTGGTTTCTTCGGCGATATTTTCAGCCAGGGTCAGGGCGGTAACCACTGCGATTCTTCTGGCGCCAAAGTCTATCAACTCTTCGATATTGTTGTATTTTATTCCGCCCATAACGGTGAACGGCAGCCGGGACCGGGAGGAGAAGCGCCGGATTGCCCCGGGCCCCAGAAACGTGCTGAGCCCCGCCTTGGTTTCGGTGGGGAAAAGCGGCCCGATATTGTAATAGGAGGCACCCCGGGAATCGGCTGAAGCTGCCTGCTCCTCGCTGTTGGCCGAGACGCCGATGATCATTCCCGGGCAGAGGCGGCGCGCTTCATCGGCGGGGATGTCGCTGTTGCCCAGATGGATGCCGTCCGCATCACAGAGCATGGCGATATCCAGGCGGTTGTTGACGATGAACAGGGCGCCGGCCTCTCTGGTTTTTTCCCGGAAAACGACCGCTTTCCGGAAGAGGGTGAGGTCGTTGGATTCCTTGTCCCGTAGCTGTACGATTTTCGCCCCTCCGGCAAGGACCGCATCGAGCCATTTCAGATCGCTCCGCCCATTGCAGAGTTTTTCACAGGAAACCGGATAGACGGTAACCTGCTCGGTGAAAATCCGCATCCGTCTGTCATGTTCGATATGGTCCATAAAAAACGCTCGTGATCCCATCAGGGTAATGTGATTGAGTCAAACTTGATATAAAGAAGGGTTCAGGGTATATTAGCCGATTCGTTCTGAATTTTCACCCGCCTCTTTTACAGACGGCTAAGTTGGCCGGGTCCGGTCGATTCCGATGAATGTCATATTCTATGAGTCGGGTGGTTTAACGTGATTTGCCGGTTGTTCTGCAAAACCGGTCATAAAAGGAAAACAGTGTATGCTGGATGAATATCAGACAGGAGAAGAAGCCGAAGTCCGGATTGGGGATCAGGTTTTCAAATTGCCGATTATCAAAGGTTCTGAAGGCGAGTTAGCCATTGATATCCGGAAGCTCAGAGCGAAAACCGGCCTCATAACCATCGACAGCGGTTTCATGAATACCGGTTCCTGCAGCAGCAGTATTACTTTTCTTGACGGTGAGAAAAGTATCCTGAACTATCGAGGGTATTCCATTGAAGATCTTGCAGAGAAGTGCTCCTTCGTTGAGGTCGCTTATCTGCTCCTGAAAGGATCTTTGCCGACCGAGGAGCAGCTCACCCGGTTTAAAAGATTGTTGAACAAGCATTCCATGATCCACGAGGACATGGTTCATTTTTTCGACCGCTTCCCGCCGGGAGCGCCACCGATGTCGATCCTCTCCTCAATGACCAACGGTCTGTGCAATTTCTATCCGGAGATTTCCGGCAACGACCCGCTGGCCTGGGAGAGTTTTATCACCACGGCCGCCCGCCTGATTTCGAAGATCAGGACCATTGCCGCTTTTTCCTACAAGAAGAGTATGGGCTATCCGCTTGTCTACCCGCGCTACAATCTCTCTTACTGCGCCAATTTTCTGAATATGATGTTTGACTCTCCTGTCAATCCTTACCTGGTTGACGACACGGTTGTCGACGCCCTGAACAAATTGCTGATCCTCCATGGAGATCATGAGCAGAACTGCTCAACCGCCACGGTCAGGCTGGTCGGCAGTGCCCAGGTCAACCTCTATGCTTCAATCTCGGCCGGAATCAGCGCCCTGTGGGGTCCTTTGCACGGAGGGGCAAACCAGGCGGTCATGGAGATGCTTGAAGAGATCCATATGAAGGGAGGCAAGTATCTCAACTTTATCGAAAGGGCGAAAGATCCCAAGGATCCTTTCCGGCTGGTTGGTTTCGGGCACCGGGTCTACAAAAATCACGACCCGCGATCGAGGATAATCAAAAAGGCGTGCGATGATGTCCTGAGCGCCCTGAACATGGAGAATGATCCGCTTCTGGAAATTGCCAAGCAGCTGGAAGAGGTCGCCTTGAACGATGATTATTTCATTGAACGGAAGCTTTATCCGAATGTTGACTTCTACAGTGGGATAATCTATCGGGCCATCGGGATCCCGACCAATATGTTTACGGTGATGTTTGCCCTGGGCAGACTGCCCGGCTGGATCGCTCACTGGAAGGAAATGCGCGATGACCCAAATGCGAAGATCGGGCGGCCGAGACAGATCTATGTCGGCCCCAAGACCAGAAAATTCGTGCCGATTGAGGAGAGGGGCTGAAGTCCTTTCCTGATAAAATGAAAAGTGCCCAGCCGCTTTGGCCTACCAGGTCAAAGCGGTTTTTTTTGTTCTTTTCAGACCGCCGCTGCTTTTCCAGGCCTGGGGAATCATGGTTTTGAGAGAAAAATGATCATTTTTATGAAATTCTTAAAGTAAATCGATAAATGTGCCGATCAGTAAAACGGGATGTTCCGGGATTTTTTGGTGGAACGCCTCGGAAGAGTTTTTATTCTAATAGGAAACGAAAAAAGATGTCTTTCATCGGCCCGGTCAAAAAACTTTTTCACCAGATTACGATCACCCCGGGGTTCAATCTGCCAGGGTACGAGAAAGGTGCGGAACACGATCACGGGATTGAAACGCCTGAAACGGATACGTTCGAAGAGGGCGCCTGGTGGAAGAACAAGGCGGTGTCTGTCGGGGTGATCAGTGCCGGAGAGGAGAAATGCGCCTGCTCAAGGTGCTCATCCTGCGTATCGGTGCTTTATGAGATCCAGTCGACCTCTCTGACGGGGACCATATCGCCCGATAAGGCAGAAGAGAAGCCAGCTCCGGATATCAGGGACGAAGTTGAAGAAGATGCGGCGGCCCAGGGAAAGAAAGAAATGGAGATGGCCGGGGATGAAATGGCGGAAGACGGCCTGGGTCTGCAGCAGCAGATGGCGTTGTCCCGCCTGAAATCAATCGATGCCGCAGTCCGCGCCCATGAAAGGGCGCATGTTGCGGTCGGCGGCGGGTTGATCCGGGGCGGGGTTTCCTATCAGTACCGGGTCGGCCCCGACGGCAAACGTTACGCCGTGGGTGGTGATGTTGCCATCGACACCTCCGAAGGGGTAAGTCCCGAGGCAACCATCAGGAAGATGGAGGCGGTCAGGAGTGCCGCGCTGGCGCCCGCAACGCCTTCGGCTCAGGACCGACGGGTCGCGGCCCAGGCGGCTCTGGCGATCATCAAGGCAAGAATTGAACTGTTGAACCTGGCGCGGGATGAAGCAACGCAGATTGAAGAAGGTGAAGGCTCTCTCGAAACAGAAAATTCCAACATCGCTGAGTCGGCATAGAAAAGCAGCAATTGGTCAGCCTGCCGTCAGAGGTCAGATACAGCCGCACATCTGTCGGTAATTTTCACATTCGTTACGGTTTTCGAATGGGCAATGTTTTTTTCTGAACCATTGAAGCTTCGGGCACCAGTAGCGGTCTTTGAAAGGTTCGTTGCAGCCATGGCGTGAAGTTTTCTGCCGTTTTGTGTTCCCGGCATTCACCATGTCCCCCTGTATTGCAAAGCGCCAGATTTTCATATCGAACCTCCCTGAAAATAATGAGCGGATAAGTTGAGTGAACGATATCGCATAAAAAACTTATCGGCCTTCAGGCTGAAAAGTTAACCGCTTGTTGACTATCAATGGGGGCTGTGTTAGAAAATCCATTTTCCCGGATGCCACTCTGTCCGGGTTTTATCGTTTTTAACTCCGGGGCTTAAGTCTCCGGGATTTCACCATTCGGGTATACGTTTCGTACGAGCGGACAAGCTGCTCAACGCAAGCTTTTCACCCTTCGGGTACTCACTTCAGTACCCCCTTGAGGGGTGTAAGTTTCGTACGAGCAGGCAAGCGGCTTAACTTAAGCTTTATTTTTTGGGAGAAGGAAGTGCGTACTGATATTGTTCACATTGGGGCAGGCGAACTCACCTACGAAATCAGGAATATCGTCAACGTGGGAGAGAAGCTCAAGAGCCTTGGGATTGACACCTACTGGGAAAATATCGGCGACCCTGTTGCAAAGGGCGAGATCATTCCGGAATGGATGAAAAAGATTGTCGTTGACTTTGTCATGAAAGACGCGACTTACGGCTACTGTCCGACCAAGGGTATTCTTTCGACCAGAAAGTTTATTGCCGACGAGGTGAACAAACGCGGCGGGGTGCAGATCGGTCCGGAAGATATCATTTTCTTCAATGGTCTCGGCGATGCGATCAACAAAATTTTCGGATACCTGAAGAGGACCGCTCGGGTGGTCGTTCCTTCGCCCAGCTACACAACGCATTCCTCGGCAGAGGCTGCCCACGCAGGCGACCGGCCGGTTACCTATCGTCTTGATCCCGATAACCACTGGTATCCGGATCTCGATGATCTGGAGAAACGGATCAAGTACAATCCGGCGGTTGCGGGTATTCTGATCATAAACCCCGACAATCCGACAGGTGCCGTCTATCCGGAAGAGATCCTGCGGGAAATGGTCGGGCTGGCCAGGAAATATGATCTCTTTGTGATCTGTGACGAGGTGTATCAGCGGATTATCTATAACGGGACCTCTACAAAACCGCTTTCAGCCGTAATAGGTGATGTGCCTGCGATCAGCATGCGGGGGATTTCCAAAGAGATGCCCTGGCCGGGGTCACGTTGCGGCTGGATCGAGGTGTATAACGCTGCAAACAATCCCATGTTTCAGAAGTATGTGGCCTCTATCCTGAATGCCAAAATGCTGGAGGTCTGTTCGACCACCCTGCCGCAGATGGCCTTGCCGGCTCTGCTCACCCATCCTGAGTACCCGGGGTATCTTGAGGAGAGGATCAGGCGATATGAGAAATTCTCAAATATCGCTTATGATTGCCTCAAGAACATCGATGGGGTTATTGCCAATCGCACCAACGGCGCTTTCTACATGAGCGTGGCCTTTGCGGATGGTGTGTTGAACCACCGGCAGACCCTGCCGATTGATAACCCGGAAGTGCGGGCTCATGTTGAAGGGTTGGTGAATGCACCTGGAGTCGAACTGGATAAAAGGTTTGTTTATTACATGCTCGGGGCAACGGGTATTTGTGTTGTGCCGTTGTCGTCCTTTGCTACAACCATGCAGGGTTTCCGGACTACTATCCTGGAAAGAAACGAGGAGAAGTTCCGGATGATCTTCAAAAACATGGCTGATGCCATTCAGGCATATATCGCTTCCACCTGATTCTTGGATTGCCCATAAAGAGAGGGGTGGAGGTTGATTTTCTGATCCCCGGCGGTCCTCACTCAATCCCGGCCGATATTCATGCTCAGGTCGGCGGCGGTCATTCTGGCCGTTATGGGCAGGGTCCTCAGGACGGCGCTGTTCTTTTCACCATTGATATTGATGATCACCTGTCGGCCTGCCCCCCTGCCATAAAGATCACCAAAATCGAAAATGGCGCCAATGACCGTGAGTCTTCCGTTTTCCACCCGACCTGTATATCTTTTCACCGCATGATCGACCTGATGATCTACATTTGTTTCTGCGCCGGAGAGGGCCTCTTCCGGTGTCTCGTTCCGGTTGTCCTCGGCGGCGTTTCTTTCTGTGGCGGACGAGATCAGGAGGACCGGGCTGCGCAGGGTGAGAATGATGTGGTCCAGTTCCGGGAGCATGTGTTCAATGCTGCTGCCCATGGTTCGTAAGATCAGAATTCTGTCTTGAGGATCGCCATAAAGAGTGGTCGGTTGCAGCTGAGGGTCTGGTGTGGTGACCCACACCAGGTGCGGGGTGGGTCGTTTGTTCATTCCCTCGCGGTCAACGGTTTCTGCGAGGCTCTTCCCATTGGTCCGGATAATTTCCTCTAACACTTCATAGGGTGGGACTCCTGCTCTCTTTTTCAGCAACGGGAGCATTTCGGCGCCGGCGGTGGAGAATAATATTGTGCAGAGGATGAACAGGATTCCCGCCCGGAAAAAGCTTTGAGTCATAACGGTCACTTGTCAGGAGATGAAGATGCCTGCATCTTCAGGTTTATAATGGTCCCTCTTCCGTACTTCATCGACATTTCCCGGGAAATAGTTAAAGGGATAGTGTCTCGCCGGTTCATTTTTTGTCTGCATAAAAAAACGTGAAAAAAAAACTGTTGAAATTCAGCGGGTCGCTTGACACTGGTTGGGAGCATACTTATTTTTGCTGACGCCTTTAACTGACAGTATTCGGGCGGTCTTTATCCTCATGCAGCAGCGAAGCCGCCGATTTCCAGAACCAATTTATTACAGCAGGAGAAGATGGCTTTGAATGAAGAAGAGAAACCGGTTGAAGAAACTGCCGGGAACCCCCCGGAGGAGATCGCAGATTCTCATTCCGAGGTCAATGAGGAGAGCAGCGGAGAGGCATTAAGCGAACTGGAGAAGCTCCGTGAGGAGTTGAATGAAACCAGAGACAGACTCCTGCGGATGGCCGCCGATTTCGATAATCAGAAAAAAAGGCTGCAGAGGGACAAGGACCTTGCTTTAAAATATGCCGAGGAAAATCTGCTGAAAGAGATTCTGCCAAGCATTGACAATCTTGAGAGGGCCGTCAACCAGGATCAGAGCGGAGATGATTTCGGCAGCCGGTTGCTTGAGGGTGTCGTATTGACCCTGAAGGGTCTGTTGAATTCCCTGGAAAGATATGAGGTGAAACCTGTGGCCAGTGTAGGCGAGCGGTTTGACCCGAATTTCCACGAGGCGCTGGCCATGGAGGCCAGTAAAGAGGTTCCGGAACAGACTGTCCTGCAGGAATTTGAAAAGGGGTATCTGTACAAGGACAAACTGTTGAGGGCCGCCAAGGTGATCGTTTCCAAAGGGGACGTTAATTAACGCATACCTGTATTTCCGTTACGGATACAATTTTATAAGACACGCATGAACAGTGCGGGATAGGAGACAATAAGATGGGAAAAATAATCGGTATAGATCTTGGGACGACAAATTCCTGTGTTGCCATAATGGAAGGTGGAGATCCGACAGTCATCACAAATGTGGAGGGAAACCGGACAACCCCGTCGGTTGTCGCATTTTCCGACAATGGAGAGAGGTTGGTCGGCCAGATTGCCAAGCGTCAGGCGGTGACCAACCCGCACCGGACGCTTTCCGCGATCAAGAGGCTGATCGGACGGAAATTTACTGACCCCGAGGTGAAAAAGAGCGTTGGCGTCAGTCCATTCAAGATCGTTGAAGGAAAGGATGGGGATGCCGTGGTTGAGGTTGAAGGGAAATTGTATGGCGCGGCAGAAATTTCCGCCATGATCCTGACCAAAATGAAGCAAACCGCAGAACATTATCTGGGCGAGACGGTGACGGATGCCGTTATTACCGTTCCGGCCTATTTCAATGACAGCCAGCGTCAGGCGACAAAAGATGCCGGGCGGATCGCCGGGCTGAATGTCCAGAGGATTATCAACGAGCCGACCGCTGCTTCACTCGCGTACGGTCTTGACAAGAAGAGCGAGGAGAAGATCGCCGTTTTTGATCTGGGCGGAGGTACGTTTGACGTTTCAATCCTTGAGATCGGCGACGGGGTTTTTGAGGTCAAGTCAACCAACGGTGATACCTTTCTGGGTGGTGAAGATTTCGATATGCGAATCGTCAACTGGCTGGCCGACGAGTTCAAGCGTAGCCAGGGGATTGATCTGCGTAACGACCCCATGGCCCTGCAAAGGCTCAAGGAGGAAGGAGAGAAAGCGAAGATGGAGCTTTCCACCGCGATGGAAACGGATATCAATCTTCCCTTCATCACCGCCGATGCGTCCGGTCCCAAACATCTGAACATCAAGCTGAGTCGAGCCAAACTTGAAGGACTGGTTGCCGATCTGATCGACCGCACCCAGGGGCCATGTCTGACCGCGTTGAAGGATGCGGGCTTGAGCGCTTCGGATATCGACGAGGTTATTCTGGTCGGAGGCATGACCAGAATGCCCAAGGTTCAGGCAAAAGTGAAGGAGATTTTCGGCAAAGAGCCCCATAAGGGTGTGAACCCGGACGAGGTTGTGGCCATTGGCGCGGCTATTCAGGGCGGCGTTCTTCAGGGTGATGTCAAGGATGTTCTGTTGCTCGATGTCACCCCGCTCTCACTGGGAATTGAAACTCTTGGTGGAGTCTGTACCAAGCTGATTGAAAAGAACACCACCATTCCCACCAAGAAAAGCCAGACCTTCTCAACGGCGGCCGACAATCAGCCTGCTGTTTCCATCCATGTCCTGCAGGGTGAAAGAGAGATGGCCTCCGGCAATAAATCGATAGGCCGTTTTGAGCTTGCCGACATCCCGCCGGCTCCGCGCGGAGTTCCGCAGATCGAAGTTACCTTTGATCTCGATGCCAACGGGATTCTTCATGTTTCCGCCAAGGATCTTGGTACCGGCAAGGAGCAGTCGATCCGGATCACCGCGTCAAGCGGTCTCTCCGAGGACGAGATCAAGAAGATGCAGCAGGATGCAGAGGCCCACGCCGACGAAGACAAGAAGAGAAAGGAGCATGTTGAGCTGCGCAATCAGGCCGACTCGCTCATCTATGCGACCGAGAAGAGTCTCAAGGATCTTGGTGACAAGGTTGATGCGGAGACCAGGGGCAATGTCGAGAAGGAGGCTGGAAATCTTAAAAAGGTCATGGACGGTGACGACTCCGAGGCTGTCCGGAAAGGAATTGAGGCCTTGACTCAGGCTTCGCATAAGCTGGCCGAAATCATGTACTCCCAGGCCACCAAGGAAAAGGGTGGGCCGGAGAGCGGCGGCAGTCAGGAAGGTGGCTCCGGGTCTGGCAAGAAGGATGACGATGATGTTGTCGATGCCGATTACGAAGAGGTGAAATAATTCTGCGAGTGGAAACAGGCCGGTTGTTTTCGTAATCAGGCCTGTTTTCCGGCAGGAGTTATTTTTCCGGTAGCGGTGGCGACTTGCCAACGTGTACCCATGAAGATAGATCACCCGGCCGGTGCCGGGTTCCAGTCGGGGAGTGCAGAAAATAGTTGCCTGCACTCCCTTTTTTATTTAACATCCCCTCCCTGTTTACATTAAATTCACAACATATTCGACACAGGTGAAAGATGAGGATCCTTTCGGGCATCCAGCCCTCCGGTCAACTCCATATTGGCAATTACTTCGGGATGATGCTCCCCATGATCGAGAATATCGACAAGGGCGAATTGTACGCGTTCATCGTCAATCTTCACGCCCTGACCTCTGTTCAGGACCGTGATCGCCTGATCAGGGATACCTACGGTGCTGCCTGCGATTTTCTCGCCCTCGGCCTTGATCCGGAGCGCTGCATTTTCTGGGCCCAGAGTGATGTGCCGGAGGTTACCGAATTGACCTGGGTCCTTTCCACTCTCACTCCGATGGGTCTGTTGGAGCGATGTCATTCATACAAAGACAAGGTTGCCAAGAACATTCCTGCCACCCATGGCCTGTTCTCTTATCCGGTGCTGATGGCTGCCGATATTCTGCTTTTTCAGGCCGAAAAGATCCCGGTGGGCAAGGACCAGAAGCAGCATGTTGAAGTGGCCCGTGACATTGCCCTGAAATTTAACAATACCTTTGGCGAGACGTTTGTCCTGCCCGAACCCGTGATCGATGACAATATGGCGACGGTTCCAGGGCTCGATGGGCAGAAGATGTCAAAGTCCTATGGCAATACCATCGGGATCTTTCTTGGCGAGAAGGAACTCAAAAAACGGGTGATGGCCATTACTACCGATGCCACTCCGGTCGAAGATCCGAAAAATCCCGATACCTGCAACCTGTTTCAGATATTCAAGCTGTTCGCACCTGCCGACCGGATCGAAGAGGTCCGCAGCCTCTATGTGAATGGCGGTGCGATGTACGGCAAGATCAAGCTGGAACTGGTCGATCATCTCTGGGAATACTTCAGGGAGGCGAGAGAGATCAGGGCCAAACTGGAAAATGATCATGCCTATGTGAACGAGGTTCTCGCCAAAGGCGCAGCAAAGGCCCGAGAGAAGGCGATGGTCACCCTGGACAAGGTAAGAAGTCTGGTGGGTTTAAAATACCAGTCCTGATTGTTCAGATATGACCTGACACAATAATCAGGGAGCGTTTTTTGTCATTCCGGACTGCCAGAAACTCAACGAATACCATGTTGCCATTTTTCAGAGAAACCGGCATTCAAGCTTTTATTTACAGTAGCGACCGTCCCAGTCAAAGTCATCTTCTTCCGAATGGTCATCATTGTTTTGGGATTCCTCCCCGAGGAAACCTCTCAGCGCCTTGCCGAGGGGCAGAGAGTCAAGAAACTTGCAGCCGATATAGTTCTCTTTGATAAACCGGATCGCCGCTCGTTTTTCGATAAGCGTGTTTTGGGCGTCATCCAGATTGAACAAAACGAGGAGTTGGTCGCCGATTTTGAATTCGGTCGAGTCAATAACCTCAAGTCCGAAACCATGCTCGGCAAAATTGACAACCTTCAGTATGCCTCTGGTTCTTCCCTTGGGAAGGCATATATATTCCCCATTCAGATTGGTGGGTTTGCGAAAATCCCTGCGGAATTCTAATTTTACCGCAAATCTTGTTTGGCACGTACAGCGGACGAGGCAGCTGGCCCTGGCGTTCTTTTTTCTTATTACTGATGAATCAATGCGAGTTGATTTTTTTAAAGAGCACGAAGGACAAATGAAGGTCGCCACCCCTTCCTGATCCACAAAGACCTTTTGTTTTTTTTCTTTTCCAGTTTTCACCCCTCCCCCCCCGTTATCCGCTTGTCAAAACCTTTTTCCGGTTAATGTCATTTCCAGCTTTTCGGAGTAGTAGCAGCAACTCATAATTTTTTCCAGGCAATTTTTTTTAAGGAGCTTTTCACCTTTCGGGTACTCATTCCAGTACCCCCTTGAGTTATTCCGGGGAAAGTCAATTATATTTTGTGAGTATTTAAGGCCCCATTTGCAGTGCAATTGTTCTTTGACAATTCGGTAAAACTTTACAGCTTTTCGATTCTTGTTTATGAAGATTGGAGGACGGGAGTACTGATCCCGCACTCAACGCGAACTGCGTTTTGGGACAGCTCCCGCTCCTCTCTTTTCTTCCTTTGCCGCCTCGATATTGGGGCCTGCGCATCAAAGTCCTGATACCGGCGACTTTTATCTTTGCTTTCCTTTGGTAGTTGGGCAGAAGTTTTGGCCCTGTTTTCCAGGTCTATTTCAGGATTAAACGGAGTATTATTCTTCAACATGCCGTAAACAATCCTGAGTATTTTATGCATGCAAAGACCTATTGCCGCCATTTTCTCCATGCCATTAGCAACGTGTTTCTGATAAAGATCACGGATAAGATAATTCGAGCTAATAGCAGACATTGCCACCATGAAAAGGATTGCTCGGGGTTCTTTCCTGCCTTTTTTGCTTATGCGAACACCGCTGCGACCGTCTCCGCTGACCTTGTAAACCGGGTGAAGACCAAAGAATGACGCCAATTTTTTCACAGTAGTAAAACGTTCGACCGCCTGTATTTCGAGCATTAAGCCTATGGCTGAATAATCACCTATTCCCACAAAGGTTTTTAGGAGTTTCACCTCAGGGAGGTCGCATTCTGTGGCCAGAATTTTTGTCTGCTCTTTAATGGTTTTTTGGAGGTGCTGGATTTGGCCGACAGTAGCGCAGATCAGTTGTCCTGTGATAGCATCTGTAGCGGAGGCAACACTTGTCTTGGCGCCAGCCACCAGCTCTCTGGCGCGATTTGGCGATATATAAGGGATCCGGGCCACAGAGGTTGCTCTGGCTTTGCACAACTTTGAAGCTGTTGGATATTGCTTCAACAGCTTCATGATCCAGCCGGGAATCCCTTCCTGGCAGTACTTTAATATCTCGGGATTCGCACTATAAAGCAGGGATTCGAGCTGGTTAATCAGCTGGGTGCTCTGTTTGGTCAGCATTTTAATAAAGGACCACTGTTTACGAAGACTCGCCCAGTAGTCTTGTTGTTGGTAAATCACTTTTTCAGAGTGAGTTATCAAATATTCAGCAACTCCTTGGGCGCTGATCTTGTCCGTGATGATTCTTTTCAGACCCGCCTCGTTGTTCTTGCAAACACCGGCAGGGTTGAGACGAGCCGTTTTGATATTCAACGAACTCTGAAATTTACTTAGGGTATTATGCCAATTGTTTTCATAACCGCCGGTGCTTTCTAATGCGGCACAAAGTTGCGCATCAGGATGTTCTTCAAAAAAATTGAGAAGTCGATCATACAGGAGACTATGGCCGGCAATAGTGTCATCCAACTGGAAGTTTTCTTTAACCAGCCGTTTTCGGTTATCGAGAATGACAAAGTCGGAATACCCTTTGCTCACGTCACCACCTAAATAATACTGTTCCATGAAACACCTTTTTCGATAAATAGGATTGAAAAATACCAGGAATCATCAGCCTTGTGACATCCGGTGTCAAAGCACCACGATATTCCTCGACTTAAACCTGGTGGAAGGAAGACACTCAAGGACGGGCTCAAAGCCCAAGGGGTGACCCTTCTCTTCCACAAACCTGATAGTTTTACCGAATAAAGGCTACTAACAATTTGCAAAGAATAAATTTTCCCGGGGAGCCGCTTCGACTCATGCCGGAGGAAAGACACCTGCATTGGTCTCGATTTTCCCAGAATTGTTTTTGTATGGGTTGTTTATAAAAAAGACCATACAAGGGGTATAAGTCTCGATGTCTCACAAGCTCACTTATCGGTACGAGCAGACAAGCTGCTCAACTCAGCTTTTCACCCTTCGGGTATAAGTTTCGTACGAGCAGACAAGCTGCTCGACTCAGCTTTATCAGTGAGGCGGGGTTGATTTTTTCTCTGCCGAATTTCCGGTTGATCGCATCAACCGCCTTGTTCAATTCGGTTTTCCGGTTCTCGTGTTTTGCTCCGAACAGGTCCATCTGAAAGTTTTTCCCTGCCTCGGAAAGATTGCTGACACTGATGCCGAGAAGGCGCAGCGGTTTTCGTACCGCTTCGGTTTTCTCGAGCAGGATCTTTCCCGTCCGGAAAATATCGTTGCCGTCATCCGTCGATTTTTCGAGCGTCAATGATCTGCTGGCTGTTTTGAAATCATGGAATTTTACCTTGATGGTGATAGTCTTTCCTGTAAGCCCGTATCGGCGGAGTCTTTCGCCGACCCTTACCGCCAGAGAAAGTAATTCTCGATGAATGGTCTTTTTGTCGGTGATGTCTGTAGCAAAGGTGTCTTCATGGCCGACCGATTTGATCATCCGGGTCGGCACAACCTCACGAGTGTCTATGCCGTTGGCGGTGTAATAGAGATGGGTGCCGTGTTTCCCGAATTTAACCGCCAGAAAATCTTCAGAGAGTTTGGCAATATCCCCAATCGTCCTGACGTTCATCATGGCAAGGGCCTGCAAAGTCGTCTTGCCGACACCCCAGAGCCTCTTCACCGGCAGGGGAGCGAGAAACTTTTTTTCGGTGCCCGGCGGGACAATGGTCAGCCCGTCTGGTTTCTGCAGGTCGGAGGCGATCTTTGCCACCAGTTTGGAAGCGGCTACCCCGGCAGAAGCGGTCAGCCCTTCTTCTTTGTGAATCAGATCCTTGATCGTTGCGGCAATTTTTGCACCACTCCCGAACAACCTTTCCGAACCGGTCACATCAAGAAAAGCCTCATCCAGTGAAATGGCCTCGACCAGAGGAGTGAAACGGTTGAAGATCGCCATGATCCTGCCGGAAATTTCGCGGTACCGCTCCATTCTGACCGGCAGGAAAATGCCGTCCGGGCAGAGTGCCCTGGCCCTGGTGATCGGCATTGCAGAGAAAACCCCGTATTTTCTGGCCTCGTATGAGGATGCGGAAACAACCGACCGGTCGGAAAGACCACCCACAATTACCGGCTTGCCCTGCAGTTCCGGGTGGTCGAGTATTTCAACCGAAGCATAGAAAGCATCCATGTCGATATGGATAATGGTCCGTTTCTTTATGGAGGAAGTTTCCCGGGTTGTGGTCATGATCGGGAAGAATAGCTTTATTCCGAGGGTGTTGGCAACTCCGATGTCTGAAAATTTATGGTCATTATTTTGACGGCAGTGTTCGTTTTTTATCCGGTACCGGGGAAAAAAATTCCCTGGTTGTGGGCTGATCAGGTCGGAATCGGCAACGGGAAAGAAATTTTGTTTTTCCAAAAGTGCGTCTTGACAAATACAATGAAAACAGTATCTTGCGAACATCACCTTTGAATGATTCTGATCAGATTCCGAGGTGATCACCCCTGTTGGCTTTCGTGGCATAGAAAGTGCAAAAATCAAAAGCAAAGTCGGAAAAAAGGCATGCGGTCCGGCATCAGAAGTTCTGCCTAGGATGTCTAAAGGGGTTTTAAGAAAATTGGAGGATGGCATGGAGACTATCTGCTGCAGTTGCAATCGGATAAAGCTTGGTGAAATCTGGAAAAAACAGTTGCCGGGTGATCGTCATAAAGATCAAACGCACGGTTATTGTCCGAAATGTTTTGCCAAGATGATGAAGAAAATCGACTCCCGCTTTGAACGGCAGGAGATTGCCGCCGCCTGACCTCTGTACCGACAGGAAGTGAGAAAGATTGCCAAGCCCTGCGTTTTGTACGCAGGGCTTTTTTATGTGGGGGTGTTAGAACCATACCTCTTTGGGGATAAATATTTAAACTTAAGGATGTCTCCTTGCTCTCCGTTGCTTACCCCCAACTCACTCAACCCGCAAAACAGCAAGCACACCGCGCAACCTGCCTCTTATCCAGGCTGGGTACTGATGGGCATACGCCTCAACCTGTTCACGAAACTCTTGGGTAAGCACAATAAACTTTCGCTTGTGGGCACCACGAAGAAGCCTCTGTAAGCCGCTAATAGTATCGGTTACAAGACATACTTGGATACTATAATAGAAGAGCAATCGCCGTAGCTCTTCCTCTTCAGCGGCCTCACATGACTCAGCAACAAAACGGGGAAACATCGAAAGCCATTTATCGTCACCCCCAGCATGTAAAATAGCGAATGCCGATAGCAGCAGCTCCAACACTTTAATGTCGGTCTTGCCGAGGACATCGTGCCGCCAATCAGATTCCGCAATAACTTCCCAGACATCATTACCGATCTCCGGAGCGAGGTACACCATGGTTCGCAAAGCAAAGGCCACCACGATCTGATTATGAAGTGGGGTATCACCGAGGGTCCGGAGCGCATCACAGATGCCCTTCGCTGTACTCAGGTTTTGATCTTCCGCCACCAGCTCATCAAGGCCCTTTCTCTGTTCATCGGGTTGATGAGCCGACCACTTGGCAATAATATCCGTCAAGGGGTACTCAAAGGTGTAGGTCGGATCGTCCGATTCACCCACGGAAAAAGGCAACCGGTGAATCGCCTGGGCCAATAGGGCATTATGGAAACGGATCCTGACTATCTCCTCTTGCTCGTCTGGCTTGAGATCATCCAGTTTCCGGCCCATCATGGCGAGCAGCCCTACGGCCCATGGTGAAGGCAGAATCAGAGTCGCATGCCGCAGAGCCGATTTCCCAATGGACTTGGTATGAAGCCACTTGCGGGCGGAAAGTTCCAAGGCGTCTGACACCCAGTTCTTTCGATAAAATTGACTGCCTCCGGGGGTATCGGGAAAGAGCTGCGCCACCTTCCCGGCGAACCACCAGGCGAGCGAGGTGATGCTCTCCCCTTCGCTATCCGGCACATGCGCCTCAAAGTGATAGATGTAATGCCGCGCCAGAGCGCAGCGCAGAGCCCATTGCTGATCCTCGTCCGGATCATCCGCTTCCATATCCCCAGCTTTACCAACCACTCCCAAGACTTCCTGCCAGAGGATGGGATGTTTATCGGGAGGCACATATTCCGGAAACTCAACAAAAACACTGCATGCATGATAGCGCCCCACCGGACCCAACGTCGATGAGGCCCATCCCCAGATTTCTTCCCAGATATCGGTTTCGGGATTAGCCTCAATCCAACGCCGGACGACTTCAGCCAACCCATAGGGCGGCGCCAGCGGAACAAATCCAAGTCTGTCGACATAAGCGGCACAGGCCCCAGCGAGCGACTCGGAATGCTCCATGATCCCGCCAATAACAGCAGTCAAATTCGGATGATTTAGACTCGGATTAACAACTTCCAGGTTGACCGAATCAATAAGGGAGGAATTCGAAGGATGCAGAACCTTCCGGGCAAAGACATTCAGCCGGTCCTGGAGGATGTCCGGCAACTCCAGGCTCTGGCTAACACCCTGTAAAGCAAAGAGCGCATCATCGGCAAGGGCATCGGTGATTTCCACAGCAGCTTCCCGCCACGCAAGGCCATCATCCTTCACCACATTGTCCCGAAACCCTGCAAGGGTCATTTGGGTTTTTGGGGTAACGGACACTCCAGCCGCAAGGACCATCCGGTCCAGATTATCCATTGCAGCCTTGCGTACTTGAGATTTTCCGCTCAACAGGAGGATGGAAAGATCGACAATAATGTTTCTCGGCGGAATTCCTTCATCTGTATAGACCAGACTCGGCCCAGGCGACAACCTGAGCCGCCGCGGATGTTCCGGATCATTCAGCACCGCCAGATCAACCTCATCGCCAAACGGTTCCTCGGCTGTTCCCCGCCAAAGGTCAAGATACTGTAGGACCCGCAGGGTCCGCACATCGACGTGATCGAAATGCTTTAGTGCATTGTTGAGCATGCCATTAAGCATCATCCGCATCGCAATGCGCATGTCGTCAGGAGTGATGGATTTGTTTTCCGCTGACATTGAGTATTTCCGTCACTATATTGAGATATTCTTCGTCGTCCAACCCCAGGGCCGCCTTGATTGCTGTAATTGCCTCTGGGGTGCGCACGGCCTCGGTCTGGATGCTGGTGTTGGTAAGGGTATGCGACAGCACAAATAACGGTGTAATCTCTCCCAGTCGTGCCTTCATGATCCCCTTGATTGAATAAGGCGGGGATGGGAGAAGTTCCCGAACGCACCACTCGGTCAGTCTCGTGGCCACATCCTCCGGGTATGTCAAATCTTGCCAGATGGAGACAATAAAATCGGAAACCAAGTAAACCCAGGACATATAAAGCTTTGTTGCCATTGATTCCCCTTTTTTCGTCTCATCACCTGCGAATAGCCCACGGTCCCGCATGCAGTCATGGGCATATTCAGCAACCTTTTGCAAGGGACTGCCTGGAGGGTGAAAGCGGTAATTGTCGGCAATGGCCTTGAGCATGGTTGCCGTCGGCAGGATAAATCGATAGCGCCACTGCATGAGCCGCAGGATGGCTTCAGCTGCCTTGTCCGGCGCCAACCGCCCCGCAGTCGTAAGACTTGAGATGAGCTGTACGGCCCCGAAGGAAGGATATTCCGCCTCTTTTCGTTCGTTCATCACCATGGCCTGGCATACCCGGTCATCCGCCAGGAGTGGCGCTTTCGCCTTCAAAGCGACCATACACCCTAGAAAGGCAAGTATATCGGGCGATGATTGAGAGCCTTCCGGCTGCCCCATCTCATCGTACTGCGCCACGAACCGGAAGCGGGGATCATCCCGGAGTCGACTCCAGAGGGCTATATGCAGCTGCCTTGTTTCTTCCTGGAGCCGAATAGAGTTAAGTCCTTGTTGGATTCTATCTGCCGACTCCTTGGAAGTATGAACCGTGTAAAACTTTATCACGGCCTCCAAACAATCGAACTGAGCCAAGGTTGCCAGGGTCAAGTCCCCGATGAGAATATCTTGCAGTTGGCCAAGTTCCGGATGATCCTCATCCACCGCCGACTCCTTCCGGGGGAGTGACGAAATCTTCCCATAGACACAGTCACTCAAGACCCCTGCCTGATATAACGGCAGAAGCAAGTCATATATTCGATAACAATGGTCCTCTGGTTCACTGTACTCATCAACAAACACCATGGTTGGCTCAGCCAGACGCGTTTCATCCAGTACGGTAATGTTCCTACTTTCCAACTGCTGCCAAATCTTTTCCCCGTTAATCCGCCTGGTTCTCTGCGAGAGGACCATTTTGCGACTATCTTCCAATACGTGAGGTAGATATCCTTCTGGGACAAGAACCTCTCCGAAATAGTTGGCCGTCATCTCCAGGAGCCCCAGCCGGTGCAAGGTGATCAGAGCGGACAGATCCGCCACCACCGTTGTCCCGGGTGGTGGACATTCGAGTGGCAGTAATTCCCGCTGCCCCCTCTCAGAAGGCTGCGGGTGGAAAAAGTTTGTCGAATAGATGCTGAAATTTGCCCTGTTAATCGGAGAATCACCAAGCCATGCCGTTTCGTGAGTTCTTACCCGCCAGGCCGAATAGATGGCGATGCCGGATTCCTGGTCCGCCCAGACCCAGGGCATCCGTCCATGCAGCATCTCCCCATGGAGTTTTTCATTCCACTGCCCGCTTGCCTCTACTTGGTTCTTCAGCAATGCCAGCCCTTCTTCCTGGGGTACCATCCGGAAGGGCTGTTCGACTCCTTCTGTTGCTCCCTGAAGACCTTGCAGATCTTTTAATACATTGTCCGCAACAGCCTCATCACCTGCCTCATAAGCAACATTCATCAAGGTAATGAGAAATTCAATATCGCTGCTGAACCGGATGCGATTGTCCAAAAACGACGAAAGAGCCGCGTCAGGTTTACCGATTCCGCGCAAAACCGAGACGCGCCCCAGGACAGCCTGAATTGACGGGTTATCCATGCGACATGCTTCATCGTATAAGGCCAGGCTTTCCTGTGGCCGGAAGAGTTGAGAGAGGCAAGCGGCAAGATTGACAGTATGTCTTACATCTTCCGGCTCGGCTGCATGTAGGACTCGGAGATGCTCTACTGCCTTGGCAAGGTCACGTAAGTGTTGTGCGTGGAGGTAGGCCAGTTTTCCGTGGGCATCCAATTTAACGTCTGGCGCAAGTTGATCCTCGAAAAGCCTCAAAACACGTTCATAATGGTTTGCGGCAATGGCATATTCTTTTTCGTGATATGCGACAGTCGCGGTCTGTAACAGGATAAAAGGATTCGGGCTTTTTTTAGCCAGGGCTATCAGATCCTTAAGCGCCTCTTTTCCTCGCCGGAGTTGCAACAGGGCATTCGCTCGAAGCTGGAGCCAGATGTGATTATTTTCATCTTTTACCCGAGCAAGTGCCCGCAGTACGGATTTAGGGTCATTTGCATGGAGTGCCTTGGTCGCCTTAAACAAAGCCCGGAGTTGAAGATCACGCTCTGACAGCGATTCCAGAATTTTTTCGCTCTCTTCCTTCTTCGCTCCAGACAGGTCCTGCCAGAGCTGGAGGAGCAGCAGCGAAATATCTTTCTCCTGTGGCGACGGCGGGGCAAGTTCGAGGCATTTCACTATCTGGGCAAGAGCCTCTTCATGTCTGTTAAAACTGTTTGTCAGCACCACAGCAGCCATGAAATTGGCTTCAATATCACCTGGATGTTCATCACGAAGCCGATCGGCAAGATCCGGTGGCGCCTCGACAATATGACTGATCACAAACTGCGCCGCCTCTATTGCGACAGGAACCCATCGATATATGAGCTGGAACAGCTCACCCGTTTTGGTTTGTTCCCCCAGAAGATAACTCGCCCGTATGGCAATACATACAGCCACAAGAGAAAGCTTGGATTCGATCTGTCCTGATTTAACAATTGGCTCCAGGACCGGTTGGATCGTTTCCAGGGCTGCACCGAGATTTTTCCGTTCTTCTGACGTCAAATCTCCTGGGTGAATGATCGCCCCCTTCACCCGTCCTGCTAAAGCCCTTTCGAACAGTGCCCCGGCATAACTGACAATACATTGTACATATTTGGCCTTGTTTGAGAGCTGGGCCGCAAACTGCAGCAACGATTCGGCATCTTTCAACCGTCCGGTGAGGATAAAGGCCTTAATAGCCAAATCGCACCAGATTTCTTCAGGAGGTTGATTTTCAACCAGATCGATAGCCTGTTCATATTTCTGTTGGTTGATAAGGATCGCCACCTGGATGCGGATGGCATAAGGTGTAGTTTTCCCGGCAAGGCCGATCAAGGCCTGTTCCGGCCCTAATTCCTGATAGACAATGGATTGTTCGAGAGCGGCAATGTCGGCTACAAGAGCGGGGTTGATTGAGTCCGGTGGAGATGAGTGTATTTGGTTGAGGATTGTTTCGGCCTTGTCGAGATGCTTTCGTCGGTTTGGGGGGTTGACTTCCGCGCAAACGAGATGGACCCTGGACAAGAGGAAAAGTTGCTCTTGGCTGAGCAAAGAGAGATTAGCTTCTTCTCCTACAATTTCTCGCTCCATCTGATCTGCATAGGTAAGAGCATTGGCATAGTTCCATAAAGACAACTCCTCGTTGATCAAGTCCTTATAACAGAACTTTTCATTCTTTAATTTGCTGTCTCGTCTTGTTTCATCAGTACTATATAAAGGGAAAGCGTGTTGTTCGAATGATTCGATGCGGAAATTTTTTGGGGGTTGATTGCTGGTGAATACAGCAGAGATAAGGGAAGTTGGGGTAAAGACCACATTCATCCCCAATTTGCCGCACAATTTGTCAATTTCAGGATTTAGCGTGTTATCCCATAGGCCAATTTCATCTTTGGAGTGGACAATTGCTATTTCACTTGAGGCAGAACGAACGATCTCAACTTGGGGTTTATCAAAATGACGTTTGAGCAGATTTTGTAACACAGCACGGGTAATCTGGTCTTTATAAGGTTGTTTTAAAAGCTCATCTAATCTTTTCCGGATTTCTTCAGGGTCAGAAATCGCTTCTGAAAACCGAATCGGCAGACTGGATTTATGACCATCTAAAAAGGTTTCGATTATCTCAAGAAATTTTTCATCCGGGAATTTGATTGAAATTTTCCCTAACTCTAACTCACCTTGCGGAGCTCTTTGAACAAGTGCAAACACCATCGGAGAAGCCGAGGTAAACATGAGTTCGGCATCGTTACGATCAATTTTGACAAATTGAGAATTTTTATGGGTAGATCGAACAGAGACATTTAGTGTACTGCCAGGCATTTCGTATGTAACAGTGCCGAGTTGTTTTCCCCTTATTTGGCAAACATAGTCAATTCCATTATCAGGAGACAGTTTTGTGGGATGCCAATGCATTTTCGTGGCCCAGGATTCAAAATCCTTTTCGCCAATGTTTCCGTCCTCTTGGTTTTTAGTGATTTTCTTGGGCACTTTGCGCTCCCGGCTTCATACTTGCCCCCTCCAGATCGACCGCTCCCGCCAATCAATGGGGAAACCCATATTGGTTTCGCGCACCTCGGGATGTTTGGCCAGTAGCGCTCCCAAACGCTTCTTCCAGCTATGGGGGTTGATCCGGTCCAGGAGATGGGCCAGCATGACCAGTGTGTTGTAAAGCCTTTTGCCATCTGTGGTATTGAAATTCTCCGCCAGGCCCGCCGGTTTCACCTGGGGCAGTTTCCAGGAGAAGGTGAACTCCCTGTTCCAGAGGCGGGAATGATGGGCGCAGAGGTTTCGGACGATGCTCAAGTGGTGCAGGAAGGAGGTCAGGTTGACTTCGTCGAGTCCGTATGCGCCGGCGATGGCGTTGCGGTCCCGGCCATGGCGCAGATTGGCGTACCACTTTGAAAGCTGACCTAGGGTCATAATTTCGCAGACGGCCCACAAAGGCGGCAACTCTTCATCATAGGTGTAAAAATGGCGGATGAAGACCTCTGAACTGGCTCGGACCACATCCTTCAAATTTTGCACATTGTCCGGGTGTGACCAGCGGCCCTTTTTGAAGATGCCGCCGTCAAGATGGGCGTGGGGGCCGTAGGAATGGGAAAGATGATAGGCCCAGCGGGTGCGCAAGGAGACCTCTAGCCGCTCGATGGCATCCATAACCAGCAATCGCAGTTCCCTATCGAAAATATAGTGTTCGAGAACGGTATTGAAGCTGGTGCCGGGCCGGAAACGATGGGTGGGATGGTCTTGCTCGTAGGGTAGCCAGTAGGCCGCAAGGCGGTAATAGTTCAGGTGGGAAAGGTAGCGCTCGGCACGTAATGGATCTTCAATCTCCATCCCGCGAGTGACGAGAAGTTCCACCTGTTCAGCAAAGGTCTTCGGGGGTTTATTAAAACGCATTCTTTACCCCCTGAAAAAAAGTAACCCCCCATGGTGCGCAGAGCTTACGGGATGCGTGGGGGGTGTTGTTCGAGTATTGGTGCGTGACTTGGAATACAGTAAATACATTTGTCCATAAATGCAAGGAGTTATTGCAACCGCAGCATATGCCTCTTTGGCGCTGTGCTTTTCCCCGACCGATTTTTTGTGTTTGGATCATAACCATTTGTTATCCTGAATATTTTTTCTTGCCAAGCGTTATTTAAATGTAGGCGATAATTTCCCTTCGATTACTATTTAAGGGGAGGAGGCATTTTTTTTCCTCTTCGGATAGCATGTGTCAATACATCTGGTATATGATAGGGATTAATTGTGAAGTCAACGCAAAACAGGCTGGGAATTATGACTGGAGTTTGTTGTTTTATAGCTGGGTTGGGTGGCTCGGCTGCTCGTGTGAAACTTATGCCCGAATGGTGCGGGAAGTCCGTTTTGGCCATGCTGGTTGTTCTGTGTCTGTTCCATCCGGGGTCGGCAATGGTGGCCCTTGATTTCGCTACCTGGCTGGAGGAATTGCAACGCGAGGCCCAGCAGGAGGGGATTTCCGCTGCGACTTTGGAGACGGCTTTATCTGGGGTTGCCCTCTCGGAGAAAGTGATCGCCCTTGATCGGAATCAGCCCGAGTTTACCTTGGACCTTGAATCGTATCTGGCCCGCACCGTCTCGGAGGCAAGAGTTGCGAAAGGCAGGGAACTGCTCGAAAATCATCGGCAGATTCTGGCCGAAATTGCGAAGAAGTATGGCGTGCAGCCGAGATTTCTGGTGGCGTTCTGGGGGATCGAGACCGATTTCGGGCGGATATTCGGAGATTTTCCGGTTATCGGCTCGCTGGCGACTCTTGCCTTTGATGAAAGGCGCGGCAGGTATTTTCGTAAAGAGCTTCTCCATGCCCTGCATATTCTCGATGACGGTCTCATCAGCCGGGAACTGATGATCGGTTCATGGGCCGGCGCGATGGGCGGCCTGCAGTTCATGCCTTCGGTGTTTCGGGAATATGCGGTCGATCATGATGGTGATGGCCGGGTGGATCTGTGGCGGAATCCTGGCGATCTGTTTGCCTCCGGGGGGAACTATCTCGGTTCCTCCGGCTGGCAGGATGACCAGACCTGGGGACGGGAGGTAAAACTGCCTGCCGGTTTTGACCGCTCTCTTACCGGGCACGACCGGGTCATGACCATCAGTGAATGGCGGGAACTCGGGGCTCGCAGGATCGATGGTTCGCCCCTCCCGAGGCGGGATCTTGCCGCCTCGCTGATCATCCCCGATGAGAACGGGCAGCGCGTGTTTCTGGCCTATGATAATTATCGGGTTATTTTAAAATGGAATCGGTCTGATTACTTTGCCGTTGCCGTAGGGACTCTTGCCGACCGTCTGGGAAAAGGGGAGTGAAATGTTCAAAGCTGTCCGCATTGGAGTTCTGCTGGTAATCCTGGTGATTGTTGCCGGGAATGCCTGGCTCACCAAGCAGAGGAGTGCTTCCTGGGATATTCCCCTGGAGGTTGTGATTTACCCGGTCAATGGTGACAACAGCCAGGCGGCTGATGACTACATCTCAGGCCTTGACCCCGATGTTTTTCAGCCGGTTGAACGCTACATGGCCGATGAGGGAAAAAGGTTCGGGATCACTCTCGACAGACCGGTGACCGTCGAGATCGCACCCCGGGTGGATTCTCTGCCGCCTGCGGCCCCGTTTGGGGGAAATGTCCTGCAGATCATCCTCTGGAGTTTGAAAACCAGATGGTGGGCCTGGCGTGCCGACACCTACGACGGGCCGGGGAATATCAAGGTCTTTGTTCTCTACCACGATTCCGAGAACATCAAAGAACTTGATCACTCGGTAGGCATTGAGCAGGGTCAGGTCTGTATTGTTAAAGCCTTTGCCGACCGGCGTCTGGCATCACGGAACAATGTGATCATTGTCCATGAGATGCTGCACACCCTCGGCGCCAGAGACAAATATGACGCCGGAACCGGTCTGCCGTTTTATCCGGCAGGTTATGCCGACCCGGATCTTTCTCCCCTGTATCCCCAGAAACTGGCTGAGATCATGGGTGGGACCATTCCTCTTTCTGAAAATGAAGCAACGATGCCGGAAGGTCTTGCCAGGACAATTGTCGGTCCGCTGACTGCCGGCGAGATAGGATGGGCCGGGAAATCCGATTGATGGTTAGCCCGGAGCGTGAACGTCCCAAGCGACAGGTTTGCCCTCCTCAAGGGGGTGCAGGCGCCCGGATGGGACCATTTCCCGTCGCTTGAAGTCTCACTGTTTGTTATCCGCCGCGGCGTGTCTTCGATACGTTCCGAGTCGTTCTATGTTTCTCAATTATTTCACCCTTCGGGTATAAGTTTCGTTTGAGCAGACGATCTGCTCAACTCAGCTTTTCACCCTTCGGGTATAAGTTTCGTTTGAGCAGACGATCTGCTCAACTCAGCTTTATCTTGACTGTGCGGTCAGGTGCTGTGATACAATGTGGGTTCCTGGTTCAGGGATGGATGTTTTACCGGTAGTCGGATGTTCATGGATATCCGGAGAGGGTGTGATGGAAAGGTTTTCGCTAAAAGCACAGGTTGTCAGTGTGAGTTCCGCAGAGTCAGCCAGGATCCTGATATTGCTCAGCAGTATCAGCCGCAATATCTCTTTGCAGCTGGTCTCTGAAGGATCCCTGGAAGATCTGGCTGATGCCCGTTTTCCGGGGCAGGAATTTGACATTCTGATTTTCGACGTGAAAAGTGCGAGAGAGAGCAAAGAGATCAGGCAGGTGATCGGTGATATTGCGCAGAAGATCATCTTTCTGACCGATGACGATAGCTATCTATCGAAAATCAAAGATTTCCCATCCGGCCAGGCAGCGCTTGTGCGAAAGCCGCTGACCTATCATAAATTTGCCGAAGGATTGGGGCTGATTGGTATCCATCTGCGGAAATTAAACTGCTGGGAATATCATCAGTGCGGCCGAGGGCCAGGCCAGGTGGAGGTGTCGGGGCTTGCAGGGTGCCCTGTCGGGTCAGAAACTTCTACCAATGCCATGAATGAAGGAACCATGGGTGGCAGAGTTTGCTGGGCGATCGGCGGCTCATTCTGTTCGGGAGAAAAACAGGGGACTTTTGCCAGCAAGATCATAAATTGTCAGGACTGTGATTTCTATAAACTTGTCCACGAGGAACAGGGGCAGTATTCCGAGAGTATCAACAGTATCCTTGGCAGAATGAGAAGGAAGAACAAGATTTAAATGCCTGGGAAAATCGTCATGATTCCAGATTCGTCTGTGATGAACAAGTCGACTGATACTTCATTGCGCTGTAAGCGGAATCTCTGCAGAAGTGTGGCGGTAGTCCTGATGCTTCTGGCAGGCTGTGCGGTGACGGGCCCGCTGGATACCAGCATGGTCGACAGTGATGTTCTACCCGTTCAGGCAATTGACGGCTATCAGGGGCTGCGGGGCAGGACCGTCCAGTGGGGAGGGCTTATCGTAGAGATTACCAATGGGGAGAAAGTGACCCGGATCCAGGTCCTCTCCTATCCTTTAGGGTCAGATGGTAATCCGGATGAGTATCAGTCGCCGACCGGACGGTTCATGATCGAGTATCCGGAATTTCTTGAACCCCTTGACTATGCCCCTGGGCGATACCTGACTGCAGTCGGCATCATCGAATCACTGGCCGCGGAAAAAATCGGTGAAAGTCGCCGGAAGTTGCCGGTCCTGAAATCGGGGCAGGTTCATCTCTGGCCCAAACACCGCTATCGCAATCAGCCCCAGACGCGGGTTGGATTCGGATTCCGCATAGGTTTATAGAAAAATCCAGAACCGCAAAAGATTTTTCCATCCTCACGGGCTTAACACTTTCCCTGCTTTTTTCAGTGTGTCGACGATCGTGACCATGTTTGAAACCTCGCCCGCTTCCAGGCGGTCTTTGATCCCATAGAATTTCAGGCATGTTCCGCAGGAGAGAATCCTGACCCCGACCTCGGCAAAGGCCTTCAGGTCATCGGCAACAGGAGACCCTTTGCAGGCAAGTTTTACTCCCGAGTTGATCAGGATAATGTGAGATATCTCGTTGATCGAATGGCTCAGGGTTTCCATATAGGCACCCATCAGGGTTTTCCCCAGGCCGGAATCTCCCGACCCGATGGATTCGGAATTGATATAGATGACCAGGCAGGCGTTTGTTTTCAGTTGTTCAGTCATTTGATCCTCCACAATATTTTCAATTCATGATTCTCCCAACTTACCCTTCCCGAAGAGGTGTGAAAAGATAAATCATTCTCAATGATATCTTTATGTTGACTTAATATTGTTGAGAGGGTGATCTGTCAGGAACTGTTCTTATTGACAGGATCATGAAGGAATTGATAGTGTGAGTGGACATGGCCTGGGTTTCAGGGTAGAGCGCTCTTCCCTCCGGCCTTGTCTGGCGCTGCATTTCCTGACCGGGAAGGAAGGCAGAGTAGTTTCCTGTTAACATGTAATAGGAGATAAGTATGGATCGTAAAGACCTGAAAAAGATGCTTGCCGGGCTCAGCCTGGTGGCACTCATGGGTGGGGCCGGACTTGCACTTTCCGGCTGTGCCAAAACGACTGGCGGCAGCGCCAGCGGCTGAACCGACACCAAGTCCAGTGCAGGTGGCACTGACGCGGCCAAAGTTCCCCCGCCGGCTCCAAAGCCAAGCGGGTGAACGAATCCCAAGTAACCCGGTACGGGTTGCATGGGAATGAGTGCAGTTTGCACTCAACGTTTGAAGTAAGCACCATTCCGGCGGAGGTTTTCCTGCCGGATCTCGGGACATGAAGAGTTGATTGGATCGATGGCTGCTGAATGTGGTTTTCTCTAATCCTGATCCCGGTGAAGGAGTTAAAGCTGAGTCGAGCAGATCGTCTGCTCATACCGATTAGTTACGTTAAGCAGCGTGCCTGCTTCTACGAAACTTATGCCCCCTGGGCGAAAGCGAGCCTGCGAGACATCGAGACTTATACCCGAAGGGTGAAAGTATTTCCATATGCAGACGATGACCATCGAAACGATCCGCAAACACTGCCCCTCCTGCTGCCGGTTTCTGGACAAGAAATTGCCGGAGCCGGCGGCGGGGAGCTTTTCCGAAATCCCAGACAGCAACAACCTCCCCGACTTCTTTGCTTCCCTGGCTGAAAAATCAGTTGTTCCTCCTTTCGTTGCTGATCTCTGCCGGTTGGAACTGGCGCTGAAAGGGGTTGGCGAGACTGATTTTGACCTGACGCCGCCTGCAGATGGTTTTCAGATCAATCCGTCGCTGACTGTTCTCGAGCTGTCCTGGCAGGGTTTGCCGGACCTGATTTTACCAAAGGACGGTGTGCCGGAGGAAGGTCGGCAGGTGGTGATGGTCTGGAAGAAATCCGGTCAGGATGAACCCTGCTGCAAGGTTGCCACAGATGAAGATCTGCTGGTGCTTAAACTGGTTCTGGAAAACATATCGCCGGCAGATGCCGCCCTGGCGGGCGGACTGCCGATAGGCGCCATTGATCTGGCTATTGCCGGAGGCGTGGAAAGTGAAACGGTGCTGTCACCGCCCTCGGCAATAAAAAGAGGTGATGGTTTTTTCCCGGAAGGATGTCTTGCCGAAAAGGAGAAGTATTCGACCATCGACGCCTTCACTCTCCAGTGGCATCTGACCCAGGCCTGCGATCTTCACTGCCGTCATTGTTATGACCGGTCACGCCGGGACACTCTTGATCTGGAACAGGGGATAGCGGTGCTCGATGATTTCCGGGAGTTCTGCCGGAACCGTCATGTGGACGGGCAGGTTTCATTTTCAGGCGGGAATCCCCTGCTGTATCCTTATTTTAAAGACCTGTACCGGGCAGCCGCCGACCGTGGGCTGGCGATCGGGATTCTCGGCAATCCCGCAAAAAAAGAGATTCTGGAGGAATTGATCGGAATCCAGCACCCTGCTTTTTTTCAGGTGAGCCTTGAAGGGCTCGCCGAGCACAATGATTATATCCGGGGGGAGGGCCATTTTGAACGGATCATGGCGTTTCTGGAAATACTCAAGGAGCTTGGGATCTATTCAATGGTCATGCTGACTCTGACCAGGGACAATCAGGAGCAGGTGATTCCCCTGGGTGAGATGTTGAAGGGGCGGGTTGATTCATTCACCTTCAACCGGTTGGCGATGGTCGGTGAGGGGGCGAGTCTCTACTCCTGTGACCCGGATGGGTTTCGTGATTTTCTCGCCAGGTATCAGGGTGCAGCGATGAAGAATCCGGTCATGCGGTTGAAAGACAATCTGTTCAACCTGCTCAGAATGGAAGAGGGGAAAAAACCTATCGGCGGCTGCACCGGATATGGTTGCGGGGCGGCGTTTAATTTTATCACCCTGTTGCCCGATGGTGAGGTCCATGCCTGCCGGAAGCTTCCTTCCCTGGTCGGCAATATTCTGGAGCAGAGTCTGGGCGAGATCTTTGATTCCGAAGCCGCTGAACGCTACCGGCAGGGCAGCAGGTCATGCGACGGCTGCCGGATCAGGCCGGTCTGCGGCGGCTGTCAGGCGGTGGGCTATGGATTCGGCCTCGATATCGGAAAAGATCGTGATCCCTATTGTTTTCTGAAAGAGTGATCTTCCCTTTCGCGCCAACTAGCTCTTTGGCAAAGCCAGTCTGAAGGTGGTTCCATTCTCGTTCGACGTGGAAAAGGTGACTTTGCCGCGCAGGTATTTTTCCCCGAACAGCTTCATCGAGTAAGTGCCTATCCCCCGGCCGTTTCCCGATTTGGTACTGAAATGCCGTTGAAAAATCCGGCAGGTGATATTCTCCGGAATCGTCTGCCGGTTGTTGACCGAAAAGGTCGCGTGATCATCGCCCATTTCAAAGCCGAGGGTAATGGTATCGCCTTCTTTGGATGCCTCCATGGCGTTGACCAGCATGTTGGTCAGGATTCTGAGGAGCAGGCAGTAATCCGTTTTGATGGTGTCAACCGGATATTTTTCCGGCAGAAGCAGCGTGATGTCTTTCGAGGCGGGGTGGCTGGTGAAGAACTGGCCGAGTTCGGTGAAGAGCTGGCGGATGGATATCCCCTGCAGGGAAACACGGTAGTTTCTGCCGCCGGAGCTCTTCGCCAGGACTCCCTGGATGGCAACTTCCTTGGCCAGCCGCAGAGAAAGCATCCGGATCTGCCCGGCCATGCCGGGGTCGAGGTTGCCGTCCTGCAGTTCAAGCATTGCGGCGTTTCCGGCGAGGCTGGTGACGATGTTGTTGATGTCGTGGAAAAAAGTCCTTTCCAGAGCGGCCCATTCCTCCTGGGAGGTGATGTCTTGCAGGAAGAGGAGGATGAAGAGATTGTCGTCGATGTGTAGGGGGGAGGCCCTGACCTTGAAACAGATTTCAGCAATCTCGTCATTCTTTGCAACGGTGGCGGCGCAGGTTTTCTCCATGGTTTCGTTGGAAGAGAGCGCTGAAACAATGGAAATCGCCGCCCCGCATGAAGAACAGTGCTGGCTGGTGCCGCAGCCGCCGGGCATTTCGTGGGCATGAATGCAGTTGATTGCCTCACCGGGTCTGAGACCAAGAATTGTATCGGCATTTTCAAAGCCAAGCATTTTCAGCAGGGTGTCGTTCACCGCCAGAATCTGCCGGTGCTGGTTTAGTACGGCAAGCAGGCCGCCGACGCTCTGCATCAGGCCATCAATGACCGGGTTCCGGTTGATGCTGAGGACCATTTGTTCAAGCTCGGAAGCATCGGCTCTTTCCGGACTGGCGAAGTGTGTTTCCATTTCTCTCTCTCATATCTGAATGACGCATTCCCCTATCAATATGATGAATGAGTGATTTTCGAAAGTCAACAGGCTATCCGGTTATTTTCTTCCTTCGGGTACTCACTCCAGTACCGCCTTGAGGGGGATAAGTCTCGATGTCTCGCAATCTCGCTTTCGCCCAGGGGGCATAAGTTTCGTATAAGCAGGCACGCTGCTCAACTTAAGCTTTATGCTTTTCTCCTGGCTTCTGACTCCTGGCTTCTGGCTTCTTGTCGAACACATGCAAGAAAAAATCGCCGAAACCCCTTTATTATCGGGAGATTAGCCAAACTCGGAAAGGTGTATTTGTTCCTTATTCGTATTGACAGAATATTGGTGAACTGTCACTATCTGACATGAGAGAGGTGAGCCAGAAAAATCCATCCCAAGGAAATGAATATGAGAAAGTTAACCGAGATCTCTGTGGCCGTGTCCCTGTTTTTACTCCTGAGCCCGATAGCCGGCAGATCTGAATCTACTGTCGACGGCACAATCAACAACACCCTTGAAGCGAGCAAGTCGGCGAATGTTTCCGTCGGTAAAGACACCAAGGCCCGAATGGGGTCGGTGGCGGTCAAGGACAGCAAATACACGGGTACGGTCACGAACACCCTGAAGGGAGAGACCCTGACCAATGTTGCGGTCGGCAACAAGACCGACGCGAATCTGGTCGCCACCAGTCTCGACAACACGAAGATGCGTGGTGACATCACCAATGCCATTGAAGGCAAGACCATTACCAACGTTGCGGTGGGCAACGAAAGCAAGGCCAATACCGCTTCAACCGGGATCAAGGACAGCACGGTCCTCGGTAATTTCACCACCAAGGCCACCGGCAAGACCATCACCAACGTGGCGGTCGGCAACAAAACGGATGCCAACCTTGCCTCGACCAATGTTTCTGGGAGTATCTTTGTCGGCAAGGTCAACAACAATCTGGAAGGCGACACCCTCACCAATGTTGCGGTCGGCAACGAAACCAGGGCCAATATGGCCTCGACAAATGTGAAAGACGGCAAGGTGGTCGGCCTGTTCGACAACACGGTCAAGGGCAAGACCGTCACCAATGTCGCGGTCGGCAATAAAACGAGCGCCAATATGGGGTCTTCCACTGTGGAGGGCAGCCTTTTTGTCGGCAAGGCGGCAAATACTCTGGAAGGCAAAACGGTAACCAATGTTGCGGTCGGCAATGAGACCAATGCCGACCTGGCCTCCATCGGGGTGAAAGACAGTAAAGTCGTCGGAGTTTTGACCAATAACGTCAAGAGCGAGACGATCACCAATGTTGCGGTCGGCAATAAAAGCAATGCCAACCTCGGTTCAACAAAGGTGAAAGACAGTGTCGTTGTCGGCGCTGCGGTCAATACCCTGGAAGGGAAAACCATCACCAATGTCGCGGTGGGCAACCGGGCGAACGCCAACCTGGCCTCAACCAATGTCGACGGCAGTGTGATGGTTGGCGCTGCAGTCAATAATCTGAAAGGCGAGACCGTCACCAATGTTGCGGTAGGAAACAAGGTCAATGCCAATATGGCTTCGACCAATATGAAAGACAGCGTTTTTGTGGGTGGTGCCGTCAATAAAGTGGAAGGGAAAACCCTGACCAATGTCGCCGTCGGCAACGAAACCGATGCCAACATGGCCTCAACCAATACCAAAGGCAGTGTCTTTGTCGGCGCCTCGGTCAATACCCTGCAGGCTGATACCATTACCAATGTTGCGGTGGGGAACAAGACCCGGGCCGAGATGGCCGCAACCCGCGCCGAGGACAGCAAGTTCCTTGGGGCCACGGTCAATACTCTGAAGGGTAAAACCCTCACCAACGTGGCGGTTGGGAACCAGACTGAGGCCAATCTTGCTGCAACGAGCATGGAAGGCAGCCAGATGATTGGCGCTGCGGTCAATACCGTCTCCGGTGACACGACCACCAATGTGGCGGTCGGCAACCGGACCCGGGCCAATATGGGTGCGACCAACCTCAAAGACAGCCAGGCGATCGGCGCCTTTGTCAATACGGTGCAAGGAAAAACCTTGACCAATGTGGCGGTGGGCAATGAAGCGGACGCCAACATGGCGGCAACCCGGATGGAGGGAAGTCAGTTTATTGGCGCCGCGGTCAATACCGTTTCCGGGGATACGGTGACGAACGTCTCCGTGGGCAACAAGGTCAAGGCTGATATGGCGGCCACCAGTATGAAAGACAGCAAACTCATCGGGGTTGCAGTCAATACGGTGGCCGGCAAGACCCTGACCAACGTGGCGGTCGGCAACCGGACCGAGGCCAACATGGCCTCGACCAGCATTGAAGGCAGCAGAGGAGTCGGGGTGATGGTCAATACCGCGGCCTCGGACACCCTGACCAATGTGGCGGTAGGAAACCGCACCGAAGCGAACATGGCGGCAACCAAGGTGAAAGACAGTGAACTGCTGGGCGTGCTGGTCAATACCGCGGCAGGGAAAACCGTCACCAACGTGGGAGTTGGTAACGAGACCAAGGCAAATATGGCAACAACCGAGGTCGAGGGAAGCAAGCTGCTCGGCGTTGTGGTCAATACTGCAGGTGGTCAGACCATGACCAACGTCGGAGTCGGCAACCGGACCGAAGCGAATATGGCCGCAACCAAGCTGAAAGACAGCAGGATGCTCGGGGTTGCGGTGAACACCGCCGCCGGGCAGACGGTGACCAATGTGGCGGTGGGCAACGAGACCGAGGCCAACATGGCCGCCACCAAGGCTGAAGGAAGCGACGTGCTGGGGGTTGTGGTCAATACCGCCGGTGGCCAGACCATGACCAACGTAGGTCTCGGCAATAAAGCCAAAGCGAATATGGCGGCAACGACGATCAAGGACAGCCAGCTCCTTGGGGTGAACGTCAATACCGCGGCGGGGCAGACCGTGACCAATGTCGCACTCGGCAACGAGACCGAGGCGAACATGGCCGCGATGGATATGAAGGACAGCAAGCTTCTCGGGGTTGTGGTGAATACCGCCGCCGGCCAGGCGGTAACCAACGTCGCGCTCGGCAACAAGAGCGAAGCGAACATGGCTTCGATCAATATGGAAAAGGACAGCAAGCTGATGGGGATCAACGTCAACACCGTCGGCGGTCAGGCGATGACCAATGTCGCTTTGGGGAATGAAGCCAAGGCGAACATGGCTTCCATGGGTATGAAGGGCAGTGAATTCATCGGTGCCGCGGTCAATACCGCAGCCGGTCAGGCGGTCACCAATGTTTCTCTCGGCAATAAAACTGATGCCAACATGGCCGCGGTCAACATGGAAGGCAGCAAGGCAGGAGCGCTGCTGGTGAACACCGTCGGCGGCCAGGTCATGACCAATGTGGCGCTTGGTAACGAAACAAAAGCCAATATGGCCTCAGTGAACATGAAAGACAGCAAACTGATCGGCGCTGCGGTGAACACCGCTGCCGGGCAGGTGGTGACCAACGTCGGTCTCGGCAACCGGACCGAGGCGAACATGGCGTCGGTCAATCTGGCCAAGGGCAGTGATGTGAAAGGGCTGATGGTCAATACCGCCGGGGGCCAGGTGGTGACCAACGTGGCGCTGGGCAATGAGACTACGGCCAATATGTCATCGGTCAATATGAAGGACAGCAAGCTGATCGGCGCGGCGATCAATACCTCGGGCGGCCAGGTGGTGACCAATGTCGCGCTCGGCAACCGGACCGAGGCGAATATGGCGGCTACCAATATGGAAAAGGGAAGCCAGCTTGTCGGGGCCAATATCAACACCGCCGGGGGCTGGATTATGACCAACGTCGGGGTCGGCAACGAGACCAGGGCCAATATGGCGGCGACCAATATGGAGAGCAGCAGGTTGACCGGTGCGGCGATCAACACCGCAGCCGGTGCCGTTGTGGTGAATGTCGGGGTCGGCAACAAGGTCGATGCCAGTCAGGCTTCCATCAATATGCGTGGCAGCCAGCTTACCGGCGCCGCCATCAACACGGCGGCAGGGGCAGGCCCAATCAATGTCGGAGTAGGGAACCAGGTTGCCGCCAGCCAGGCCGCTCTCAATATGAAGGAAAGTAATTTAACCGGCGCCGCGATCAATACCGTGGCCGGAGGCGGGATGATCAACGTTGGTGTGGGCAATCGGGTCGAAGCCAACATGGCCGCCATCAAGATGGAAAACAGCAGGCTGACCGGCGCGGCCATCAACACCGTGGCCGGGGACAGTGCAATGAACGTCGGGGTCGGCAATGAGGTGGAGGCGAATCAGGCGGCCTTGAAGATGAAGAACAGCCAGCTCACCGGGGCTGCGGTGAACACGGTCATCGCCGCCGGCGGTGCCAATAATATCGCCGTGGGCAACCGGGCGGAGGCGAATATGGCCGCCACCAAAATGGAAAACAGCAAACTGGTGGGAGCGGCAATCAATACCGTGGCCGGGGCCAACCTGAATGTCGCGGTCGGTAACCGGGTGGAGGCGAACCAGGCGGCGGTGAAGATGGAGAACAGCAAGCTGACCGGTGCCGCAGTGAACACGGTTGCCGGGGCCAATCTGAACGTGGCGGTCGGCAACCGGGCCGAGGCAAACCAGGCGGCAGTGAAGATGAAGAACAGTACCCTGACCGGAGCGGCAGTGAATACCGTGGCCGGGGCGAACCTGAACGTGGCGGTCGGCAACCGGGTGGAGGCGAACCAGGGTGCTTTGCAGATGGAGAATAGTACCTTAAAGGGTGCGGCGGTAAACACCGTGGCCGGTGGAGCCTTGAACGTTGCGGTGGGCAACCGGGCCGAGGCCAATCAGGCGGCGACTAAACTGAAAGACAGTACGCTGAGCGGGGCCGCGGTCAATACGGTGGCGGGGGCTGCCCTGAACGTCGGGGTCGGGAATCGGGTGGAAGCGAATCAGGCGGCGGTCAAGCTTGAAGGGAGCAATTTCAAGGGCGCTGCGGTAAATACCGTTGCGGGCGCGGCTTTAAACGTGGGTGTCGGCAATCAGGTGGAGGCTAATCAGGCAACCCTGAAGATGAAGAATAGCAATTTTCAGGGCGCTGCGGTCAACACCGTGGCCGGTGCTGCTTTGAACGTCGGCGTCGGCAATCGGGCAGAAGCGAACCAGGCGGCGATCAAGCTTGAAGGGAGCAATTTCAAGGGGAATGCCGTGAATACCGCAGCCGGCGCCGCTTTGAACGTTGCGGTCGGCAACCGGGTGGAAGCAAACCAGGCGGCTTTAAAGATGCAGAACAGTAATTTTACCGGCAATGCGGTAAACACCGCCGCCGGAGCGGCCCTGAACGTCGCGGTCGGCAACCGGGCCGAGGCGAATCAGGCCGCGACCAAGATCAGTAACAGCAACGTCCGCGGCAACATCACCAACACCGCGGCCGGAGCGGCCCTGAATGTTGCGGTCGGCAACCAGGTGGAAGCCAATCAGGCAGCAACCAAAATCAGCGGCAGTAACGTTGCCGGAAACATCACCAATACCGTGGGTGGTGCTGCCTTGAACGTGGCCGTCGGCAATCGGGCCACGGCGAACCAGGCTGCCACCAATATCAGCAACAGCAATGTTCAGGGCAATATCAAGAACACCGTGGGTGGGGCTGCCCTGAATGTTGCCGTCGGCAACCGGGTCGAGGCAAATATGGGTTCAACGAATATCAGGAACAGTAATGTTGCCGGGAATGTTACCACCTCTGTAGCCGGAGGCGCTGCCAATATCGCAGTGGGGAACCGGGCCACGGCAAACATGGGTGCGGTCCAGATCGAGAACAGTAATGTTCGGGGCAACGTCTCAGCCAGGGTCAAAGGGGCGGGCGCCCTGAACGTGGCGGTTGGTTCCGGGGCCGAAGCGAATTCCGGCGCCGTCATCATCCAGAACGGCAGCAATGTGAACGGCAATGTCTCGGTTGTTTCCGGTAAAGGGATCACCGTGAATGATATCGACAGCCCCTTAAGTTTCGGTCAGAATATCAATATTTCCGCCGGCAGCGGTAAATCGAACAAGAACTCGGTGATCATGAAGTAAGCCATGGTCAGAAAATAACATGGCCGTTTTAGGGAGCCGAATGGCATAAGGAGCCGTAAGCTAAGGCAGCCTAAACAGCCATGTTATTTCTGAACGGCTCCTAAACCGCTCTCGACGAGTGGAAACCTGTGACCGTCTCCCCGCAAACTGTTCGTCGGGGAGGCTCTTTTATGGACAAGTGATATGTACAGGATACAGACCCTGAACAGGATTGCCCCGGAAGGGCTGGCTCTTTTCGGTGAAGGGTATTCGCTCAGTGAAACGGAAACGGAGCCCGACGGCATTCTGGTCCGGAGTAGTGCGTTAAATACTGCCGATTACCCGACCCTCCTGGCCGTGGCGCGGGCCGGGGCGGGGGTCAATAATATCTCGGTTGAGCAGGCGACGGAGCAGGGGGTCTGTGTCTTCAATACTCCCGGGGCCAATGCCAATGCAGTTGCCGAACTGGTCTTCATCATGCTCGGGATGAGCGCCCGAAACATCCATCAGGGGATGGATTTCTGCCAGGGTCTGGCTGGTCTGACCGAGAGTGAAATTTCCCGGGAAGTGGAAAAAAGAAAGAGCGTTTTCCGGGGTTTTGAGCTGGCGGGGAAAACCCTTGGTGTTCTCGGTCTCGGGCAGATCGGAGTCCGGGTGGCAAATCTCGGGATCAAACACCGGATGAAGGTGGTGGGGTTCGACCCTTTCCCTGCGATGGAGAATATTCACCAGCTGTCACCGGCGGCGGATCTTGCCAGGTCCCTGGATGAGGTTTTGCGGGTGGCGGATATCTTCAGTGTCCATGTCCCGCTGAATGACAAGACCCGGGGCAAGGTCAATTCCGACCTGCTTAAAAAACTTCCGGCCGGCGCGGTGCTGGTGAATTACGCCAGAGGGCCGATTGTCGACGAGTCGGCGGTTCTTGCTGCGCTGGAAACAGGGACGCTTGCCAGCTACATTACCGATTTCCCGACTCCCGCGACCGTCGGTCACCCCAAGGTGATCTGTTCGCCGCATCTCGGGGCGAGTACCGAAGAGTCCGAGGAGCAATGCGCGGTGATGGCGGTCAGGGAATTGAAAGGGTATCTGGAATACGGGACCATCTTTCACAGTGTGAATTTCCCGACCGCCGAGTCGATCCCCTCCGGCAATGTCAGGGCCCGGCTGATCATGATCAATCGTGATATTCCCGGGATGATCGGCTTTGCTTCCCAAACCATCGGCGAAAACGGGATCAATATCGCGAGCTACCTGAACGAGAGCAACGGCAAGGTCGGCTACAATATCATCGACCTGGAAAGTCCGTTGCCCGACGCGGTCAGGGTCAGGATCGAAAATCATCCCGGGGTCATCAGGACCAGAATCATCAATTTCGAGCAGGGCTGAAGTCCGGTAAGAACCGGCGGCAGCCCGGAGAAGGGAAATCCCATGGAGAAAAAACCATACCTCCTGAATGTTAAAGGTCTTCGCCAGATCCTGATCATGATTGACGACATCATGCATTTCCTGGTGGCGATCATCCTTCTGGCCTGTGCGGCTCTGATCCTGGCCAGAACCATTCCGAGCCTGTTCAACCCGGAGATCAAGGTGCTGCTCCATGTGGTGAATGACGTTCTGCTCGTCCTGATCATCATGGAGCTGATGTGGCCGATCATGCGTTTTCTGAAACGCGAAGCTTTTACCCTGAACCCGTTTCTCTACATCGGCATCATATCCAGTATCAGGCGTATCCTGATGCTGGAGGCCGAGCATTCGATCGTGGCCCAGACGGCCGGACACAAGGCGGAATGGGCCACTCTCTGGCCAGTGCTGGCCGAAATGGGTGTCTATGTGGCGATCATTTTCGTTCTGGCCGTTGCCCTGCGGATCATTTCCGGGCGAAAGGAACAAGTTGACGCCTGACCTGAACCACCACTTTACTTTCTCCACTCTTCCACCGCGAAGAAACTACAAAATCATGTTTTCTACAGAATATCAACACGGGACTACAACTTGTGTTCCTGCATTAATCTGATAACGTTCGCTCTGCAGATGGATTCTCCAGAGAGGAATACCGGGTGCAGGAAAAGTAGCTTTAGTTACTGTAACGGAGAACTCGACAAGTCTTAACCTTCCCAAAAGGGGAAAACTGTTATCTCATCACAAGGAAGGATTTTATCTCTTGACAAGGTCCTTGTAATGGACGACCTCATTTTCTTTGAAGCAATAGATGCGCCGACAGAACACAGCATGGTAAAAAGGATCCAATGACCAAGACGATTCTGGTGGTGGAAGACGAATCTTCCATTGCCGAAAACATCAGGTATGCGTTGACCACCGAAGGTTATGAACCGGTGTGGTGTGAGACCGGCCATGAGGCCTTGGCAACACTTGCCAAGAAGGAAATCTCCCTGGTTGTGCTGGATGTGGGACTTCCTGACCTGAGTGGCTTTGAGGTCTTACGGGAACTCCGCAAAATCACGGACATTCCGGTTATTTTTGTTACGGCCCGCGCCAATGAAGTGGACCGGGTGGTGGGGCTTGAGCTGGGCGCGGACGACTATGTGGTCAAACCGTTCAGCCCCCGGGAGTTAACCGCCCGAGTGCGAGCCGTATTGCGCAGGACGATGAATGGTCCGTCTGCAGCCGGCGCACTGCAAAGCCGTTCATGCAATCACTTCGAACTGGACGAAAAAAGGCATGCCATTTTCTATCATGGCAAAAATCTTGAACTGTCACGTTATGAGTTCCGACTTCTTCGAGTCCTTGTCTTAAAGCCGGGACAGGTGTTCAGCCGTGAGCAGTTGATGGACAAGGCCTGGGAAGACCCGGCCATGAGTTTTGACCGAACGGTTGACACCCACATCAAGACAATCCGCCAGAAACTTAAAACAATAAAGGACGACGTCGACCCAATCATTACCCACCGGGGGATCGGGTATTCTCTGAAGGAACCGGAATGAGAATACAAACACGTATTTTCCTGGGAATCCTGGTCGTGGTGGTTATCGGCATCTCGGTCATGGTTGTCTGGGTGAGCGATTCCCTGGAGCCGGAATATCGCAAGGCCACGGAAGAACCGCTGGTTGATGCCTCACGGGTCCTGGCCTCCCTGGCTGCCGCCTCGGCGCAGGATGGCAAGATCGACGTCGAAATGTTCCGGGCGGCGTTTAAGGATGTCCATTCCCGCAAGTTTTCCGCCCAGGTTTTTGATTTCACGAAAACTTCCGTCGACTACCGGGTCTACATGACCGACGCCTCGGGTCTGGTGATCTTCGACTCGGAGAATGGCGAATCCGTGGGGCGGGATTATTCGCAGTGGCGGGACGTTCTTCTTTCATTACAAGGTGGTTACGGGGCGCGCACTTCCCACGAAGATCACGACAATCTCTCTTTAAGCACCATGTATGTGGCTTCCCCCATTATCGTTGGAGATGAGGTCATCGGCGTTGTCTCGGTTGGCAAACCGACAAAAACCGCCAATCTTTTTACCGAGAAAATAACAGCGCGCATTGTTTGGGCCGGGGCGTTGATCGGGCTTGTTGTCATCTTTGTCGGCATGCTGCTGTCAAGAATGGTGACGGTGCCGATCCGAAAACTTATGCGATACGCCCGGGCGATTCGCGACGGCGAAAGGCCATTACGGCCTTTACTTGGCACTAGTGAAATGAACGATCTCGGCACTGCCTTTGAAGAGATGCGGGATGCCCTGGAGGGCAAGAAGTATGTGGAACAATACGTTCAGACCCTGACCCATGAAATAAAAAGTCCGGTCTCAGCCATCCGGGGCGCTGCCGAGCTATTAAGGGAAGATGTTCCGGAACCACAGCGGGCGCGCTTTCTTGACAACATCGACACCGAAACCAGCCGGATCAATACGGTGGTCGAAAAGCTGTTGCTGCTTTCCTCCCTTGAAAGCAAAAAGAATATCGATGAGGTCGAGGTGCTTGATCTTGGCACTCTATTCCATGAGGTTCAAGAGAGCATGGCCCCGCTTTTTGAGTCAAGAAAGCTGACCCTGAAGATAACCAGCGAAGATAATTGCCGAGTATTGGGCGATAAATTTCTGATTCGCCAAGCCATGGTGAATCTCATCCAGAATGCCGTAGAATTTTCAGCAAGCGGCGGCCACATTGATATCCGCATCGCTCCGTCGGCCGACGGCCTCGAGTTTACGGTGCGGGATCATGGCCCGGGAATTCCAGACTATGCCCTGCCAAAAATCTTTGACCGATTTTATTCACTCAAACGCCCCGACACCGGCCGGAAAAGCTCCGGTCTGGGACTTGCCTTGGTAAAAGAAGTGGCCCATCTCCATCATGGCGATATCCGCTTGATCAACGCCGAGACCGGCGGGGTTGAGGCCAGTCTGATCCTGCCGTCCATGCAGGACTGAAGTTTTCACCGATTTCACAAACTTTTCACCTCGTCTTCAAATTATCCTCACACGCCTTTCGTATCCTCTGGGAAAGTTCATCTGCAATCAACCGCAATTGGACGCGACACATCTTGATTGCCAACCCGCAAGGAGGAGAACATGAGTCATCTAAGCAAGGATTTATCTGAAGAAATGTCTATCGAATCAACAAAAATAGGCTCCCTGTGCAGGCTGGGCCGGGAGATGAAAAGTTCAGTGAATGTGCGCCTGTTCATCATCGGCGTATTGTGTCTTGTTTTGTTGATTCCGGCCATGATGGTCAAGTCGCTGATTACCGAACGTGAAGGGTATCGGAGCGGCGCCTCACAGGAAATCAGTTCCAAATGGGGTGAGTCGCAGGTGATTGCCGGTCCGGTGCTGACGGTCCCCTTTAAAAATTATTTTAAAGATGACAAGGGCAATACCCAGTGCACAACCCGCTATGCCCATTTCCTGCCGAACAACCTGGAAATTCAGGGCAAGGTCGACACCCAGACCCGTTACCGGGGCATCTATAAAGTTCCGCTCTACAGTGCAACAATGAGTCTTAACGGGCAATTCCCTCCACCTGATTTCAAGGGGCTTGGCGTGTCTGAAGAAAATGTGCTCTGGCAAGATGCCTTTGTGGCAATCGGCATCACCGACATGAAGGGGATTCGCTCGCCGATTTCGATCACCTGGAACGGGCAGCCATTACCGGTAAATCCCGGCATTGCCACGAACGACGTTCTGGAATCAGGGGTGAGTTCGGCCTTGGCATTGGACCAGGGAACTGAACAATACAACTTTACCGCCAACTTAGAGGTCAACGGCAGCAGTGAACTTCAATTTGTGCCGCTCGGCAAAGAAACCCATCTGGCCATGCATTCAAACTGGAGTGACCCGAGTTTCACCGGCCAATTTCTACCGAAAGAAAGACAGATCAGTAAAAATGGTTTTGATGCGGAATGGCAGGTTCTGCATTTTAACAGAAATTATCCACAGCAGTGGCTTGGCAACAAGCATTACGTGCAAGGATCCTCTTTCGGCACGAATTTTCTGCTGCCGGTCGATCATTATCAGAAAACGATGCGCACGGCAAAATATGCGGCGATGTTCATTGCCCTGACCTTTCTGGCCTTTTTTATCATCGAAATTTTGAATCATCGAATCATCCACCCGGTCCAATATATCATGATCGGCCTGGCCTTGATTATTTTTTACGCCTTACTGTTGTCGATCTCCGAACATATCTCGTTTAACGTCGCCTATCTTATCGCAAGTGTGGCGATCATCGGGATGATCACCGCCTATACCAAGGGATTTCTGGCGAACACCACCCTTGCCATGTTGATCGCGGCCAAACTCTCGGTTCTGTACAGTTTCCTCTTCGTGGTCTTACAGTTGCAGGACTACGCCTTATTGTTCGGCAGTATCGGCTTGTTTGTCGCCCTTGGTGTTGCGATGTATCTCACCAGAAATATTGACTGGTATAATGCCTTCGCCGCCGGTGTCCGGCCGGAACCCATTCCGAAACAAATGTAAGAGCTCATCTTGCCTTGTGATGGCTAAAGAAATGAGAGCCATCACAAGGCAAGAAGTCGATTCCCCAAAATTGCCGACCGTGGTGATGCATTATGGATACATTCAGCCGATTTCTTTCCGCGGTATTTTTTTGCTTCATCATTTGGATAATATACCTGGCCGATTCCGGCACGAATAGTGTGTTTTTTGGTCTGGTAAAAGCTCTGCCGCATGGCGACAAAATCGGCCATCTGATTCTTTTCGGTCTTCTTGCCCTGGGAGCGAATACCTTCTTCAAGCTTCGCCGCTTCAGGGTCGGCGGAACCGAGATGTTTGTGGGGACCTGCCTGGTCATAGGCTTTGTCACCATGGAAGAACTCAGTCAGTATTGTATCCCAAGCAGAACCTTTGACCCCTTTGACCTGCTTGCCAATATGGTAGGAATTGTTGTTTTTTCATTCATCTCAAACACCCCAAAGTTGCGATTGATTGCGAATAAATAGCAGGCCCCTTAAGAGTTTCTGGTTTGAATTTGGCCCTGAATATTTCCGGAGCTTGATATCCAGAGACGGACAAAACCGGAAAAGAAAAGCAACGGGGTCAAAGAATTGTAGTTATAAATCAGCGCAAACCCTCTTCGGAAAAAGTTTCATTTACCGATAATCCTCTTTTTTTATCCCGAGTCGTTTCATCTTGTTGAACAGGCTTCTTGAGTGAATTCCGGCTGCTCTGGCGGCATTGTTGATTCTTCCCCGGTGTTCCTTGAGGAGGCTTTTCAGGTAGAGATTTTCCACCTGA
>JAHJIQ010000056.1 GCA_018823285.1 Pseudomonadota bacterium | reverse complement strand
TTGATCTGAACAAATGTGTCTACTGCCAGAAATGCTTCAACAGCTGCGAATACGGAGCAATCGAACTTTCTGCCGGTTCCTTTGATGAACAGGGAGGAGCCAGGGAAATCAGTTTCAGATTCAATGAAAAATGTGTTCATTGCGGCAAGTGCGTTGATAACTGCTCAACCGGAGCGCTCAACAAACGGGATATGATCGTCCCCATTAACAATGAGGAAGTCCGGGAAGTCAGATCCACCTGTCCATATTGCGGTGCAGGTTGTCAGGTGCTGTTGCGGGTGAAGGGCGACACCCTGATGGAAGTAACCGCAGAACCCGATCTGGCTCCGAATTATGGAGCGCTCTGTGTCAAAGGCCGTTTTGCCCATAATTTCATTCAGCACCCCGACCGGCTGACCACCCCCCTGATCAGAAGAGAAGGGCAGCTGATCGAAGCCACCTGGGAAGAGGCCTACACCGAGATTGTCAACCGCTTTAAAGACCTGAAGTCGATGTATGGCGCCGACTCCATTTCCGGTTTCAGTTGTGCCAGGGCAACCAACGAAGAGAATTTCCTGATGCAGAAATTCATGCGGACAGCGATCGGAACCAACAATATCGATCACTGCGCACGACTCTGACACGCTCCCACGGTGGCCAGTTTGGCCCTCACCTTCGGAAGCGGCGCAATGACCAACTCCATTGCCGACACCAAGATCACCGACCTTTTCTTCATGATCGGCAGTAACCCGGACACGAGTCACCCGACGATCGGCTTGCGGATACACCAGGCGGTTGACCGCGGTGCAAAACTTGTGGTGGTCGATCCGCGCAAGACCGCCCTTGCTGAAAGGGCCGACCTCTGGCTGCGGATCAAACCGGGAACGGATGTTGCCTTTTTGAACGGGTTGATGAATATCATTCTGGAGGAAGATCTCTGGGACAAAAAGTTTGTCGAGGAACGAACGGAAGATTTTGACGACCTGGTCAAGACCGTCAGGAAATATCCGACGGAAAAGGTTGCGGACATAACCGGCATCCCCGTCGACCAGCTTAAACAGGCAGCAAGAATGTATGCTGCTGAAGGACGACACGCCATTTTTCACGGCATGGGGATCACCCATTACGTCACCGGAACCGACCGGGTAAAAAGTATCGCAAACCTTGCGATGCTTTGCGGGAAGGTTGGAGTCGCAGGAGGCGGTTGCAACCCGCTCCGTGGCCAGAACAACGTTCAGGGGGCCTGTGATATGGGCGCGCTGTTCAACTCTCTCCCCGGGTACGGGGCGCTCGACAATCAGGAGGTCCTCGATAAGTACGAAAAACTCTGGAAAGTGAAACTGCCGAGAAATCCCGGAAAACCGGCAACGGAAATCTGGGAGAACATCTTCAAGGGCAATATCCGGGGCCTCTATATCTTCGGAGAGGATCCGGCCGTGGCCGATGCCAATATCGCCCATGTCCAGGAGGCCCTGGAGAAGGTCGACTTCCTTGTGGTCCAGGATCTCTTCCTGACTGATACCGCGAAAATGGCCGATGTGGTCCTGCCTGCAGCCTGCTACGCCGAAAAAGACGGCACCTTCGCAAGTACGGAAAGGCGCGTTCAGAGAGTAAGAAAGGCGGTCAACCCGCCCGGCAAGGCGAAGCCGGACTGGCAGATATTCTGCGATCTTTCCACCCGGATGGGGTATAAGCTTGACTACACTTCAGCCGAGGAGATTTTTGAAGAAATCCGGACCCTTCTTCCCCAGTACAGGGGAATCACCTATCAGCGTCTGGAAAAAGAAGGCTTGCAATGGCCGGTCCCGGATGAGAATCATCCCGGAACCACCGTTCTTCACACCAAAACCTTCACCCGTGGAAAAGGATTGTTCATTCCTGAGGATTATATCCCGCCGGTCGAGCTGCCGAATGATGAATATCCGCTCTCATTTACCACCGGCCGTGACCTGGCCCGCTACAATTTCAGCAGCATGACCGGTAAAACCGCAGAGATTGACCTGATCAGCCCTGAATGTTTTGCCGAAATCAATCCTGCCGATGCGGAAAAGTATGGGATCAACGACAAGGACTGGGTAAGATTGACCTCCCGCCGAGGTTCCGTTGAACTCAGGGCGAAAATTACCGACAAATCTCAGGAAGGAACAGTTTTCGCCACCTATAATCACCTGGAAGCGCTGGTTAACTTCCTGACCCTTGATGCCCTTGACAGGCTTTCAAGAACACCGGAATACAAGCTTTGTGCAATAAAACTTGAGGTATTGGATAAGAAAGCCGCCTGAGTGGAGGCGGAGCGTACACATTTATTTTAAAATGCTAATAAACAACTCCCCGGAGTAACAAATTATGGCAAAAGCAAAACAGCAGAAAACCGGGACCAAGTCAGGGACTGTAATGGTCGTTGGTGGGGGTGTCGCTGGTGTTCAGGCGGCTCTCGATCTCACCGATCTTGGTTATTATGTATACCTGGTCGAGAAGTCTCCAGCAGTCGGCGGGGCCATGGCCCAGCTCGACAAGACTTTCCCGACCAATGATTGTTCGCTTTGAATACTCGCACCTAAACTGGTAGAGGCCGGTCGGTCTCCCAATATTGAGATTCTCAGCAACTCAGATCTGCTTTCCCTGGACGGCAAACCTGGTAAATTCAAAGCAAAAATCCGCCAGCGTCCGCGTTATATCGACGCCGACAGCTGTACCGCCTGCGGTCTTTGTACGACCTATTGCCCGAAGCATCTGTCCGACGCATACAATGAAGGATTAGACTTTACCCGGCCGATCCACATCGATTATCCGCAGGCGGTGCCGGCGACCTACTATATTGATCCGGATGCCTGTATGCATCTGCAGCACGGCACCTGTAAAATATGCGTGCCGGTCTGCCGCAGCAAATCGATAGATTTTGACCAGAAACCGGTAGAGCTCACTCTGGAGGTCGGGGCGGTGATTCTTTCGCCGGGATTCGGTCGGGTGCCCGACGAGGCGCTTACCAGCTACAGCTACGGCAAGCATCCTGATGTGGTCACCAGCATGGAATTCGAAAGGCTTCTCAACCCTTCAGGGCCATTTGAAGGAGAGGTGCGGTGTCTTTCCGACAAAAGACATCCGAAAAAAATCGCCTTCATCCAGTGTGTCGGATCACGGGACCTCGGTTGCAACAACGGCTACTGCTCTTCGGTCTGCTGCATGTATGCGATCAAGGAAGCGATGGTCGCCAAGGAGCACGATCCTGATTGCGAGATCACCATTTACTATATGGATATGCGAACCCAGGGCAAGGATTTTGATGCCGCGAGAACCAGAGCGGAAGAGCATTTCGGAATCAAGTTTGTCCGGGCCAAGGTCGCCGATGTCATGCCCTGGGGGAAAAACCTCAAGCTCACCTATTCAACCATGGACGGCGTCCACAGTTTCGAAGCCTTCGATATGGTTGTTCTCTCGGTGGGACTTGATTCGCCTGCCAGTGCCCATGATCTTTCCAACATTACCGGCATTGCGCTGAACAAGTATGATTTCTGCAAGACCAGCACCTTTGCCCCCCTCGCCACCAGCAAAGAAGGGATCTTTGTCGCCGGAGCTTTCCAGGGGCCTAAAGATATTCCTGAAAGCGTCACCCAGTCGAGTGCCGCAGCTGGGGTTGCTGCCGGTCTGATCAAAAGTCAGCGGGGCCAGGGAGTGGTCATCAAGAGTTACCCCAAGGAGAAAAAAGTCAGCGAACAGGATGAACCGCGAATCGGCGTCTTTGTCTGTCACTGCGGAATTAACATCGCCGGGGTTGTCGATGTCCAGAAGGTTGACGATTACACCAAGGACATGGAAGGGGTCGTCTTCCATGCCCAGAGCCTGTACAGCTGTTCCCAGGATGCTCAGGAGGTGATCAAGCAGAAGATCAAGGAGCACAACCTGAACCGGGTCGTGATCGCCGCCTGTTCCCCGAGGACCCATGAACCGCTTTTTCAGGAAACACTGAAGGATGCCGGTCTGAACCGTAATCTTTTCGAGATGGTCAATATCCGCGACCATTGCTCCTGGGTCCATGCCAATGAACCGGAGGCAGCGACCAATAAATCCATGGATCTTGTCAGGATGGGAATTGCCAAGGCCCAGAAGATCCAGCCCCTCGCTGAACAGACCGTTCCGGTCACCAAAAAAGCGGTTGTTATCGGAGGTGGCGCAGCCGGAATGACTGCGGCGCTGAACATGGCAGAACAGGGCTTCCACACCTCGATTATCGAAAGGTCAGACAAACTTGGCGGCCAGCTTGTCAATCAGCACTATACCCTCGAAGGCGACAGCACCGCCGATTTCCTGAAGGGTATTACCGATCAGGTCAGGAAGAGTAAAAATATTGATGTCTTTACCAACAGCGAACTGGCGGAGGTCAGCGGATTTGTCGGTAACTTTTCATCGGTGATCAGATCCGGCAAAGGGAAGGAGCAGACCATTGACCACGGGGTGATCATCGTCGCTACCGGTGGCCGGGAGCATAAACCGCTTACCGTACTCGGGAAAAGTGTGCCGAAATCAGCCAATATCATAACCCAGCAGGAGCTTGAGGCCCGGCTCGCCGGAAAAGACAAGAACCGCGCTCCTGATTCGGTCGTCATGATTCAGTGTGCAGGCTCCCGGGGTGACGATCTTGCCTACTGCAGCAAAACCTGTTGTACCCAGGCAGTCAAGAATGCCCTGAAAATCAAGGCTATCAACCCCGGATCGCAGATCATCGTCCTTTACCGAGACATGCGGACCTATGGTTATGCCGAGGATGCCTACCGTGAAGCCCGCGAGAAAGGGGTTATCTTTATCCCTTATTCAATGGACAACAAGCCGGTTATCAGTGCTAAAGGGTCGAAGGTTGAGGTTTCCTTCCATGATCCGATCCTGCGGGAGGATGTGACCTACAATCCTTCCCTGATCACTCTGAGCGTCGGGACTGTGCCGGAGGATACGGAAGAATTGAGCAAACTGCTTAAAATTCCGATCAATGAAAATAAATTCTACCTTGAAGCGCATGTTAAACTCCGTCCTGTAGAAATGCCGGTTTCCGGGGTGTTCCTTTGCGGCCTGGCCCATTCACCAAAACCACTGGACGAGATCATTGTCCAGGCCCAGGCGGCTGCAGCCAAGGCGGCGATCCCTCTGGTGAAAGGCGTGGTTTCCGTAGACCCGATAGTTTCCCATGTCGACCAGGAGAAATGTATCGGCTGCCGTATCTGCACGAGCCTCTGCCCGTACAAGGCGATTGACATGGTCAAGGTCGGGAAACTACCTAAAGCCGAGACCATTGTCGCATCCTGCAAAGCATGCGGGATTTGCGCTTCGCACTGTCCCACTTTTGCGATTTCCATGGGAGGATTCACAAATGAACAGATTAATTCCCAGATCGAAGCCTTCGGCGTAGCTTTGGAGGAAAAATAAGATGAGCAGTGAACAGTTCAACCCAAAGATTCTCGGTTTCCTGTGCAACTGGTGCTGTTACGCGGCAGCTGACTCGGCCGGGGTATCGAGATACCAGTACCCGCCAAATTTAAGGACCATCCGGGTCATGTGTACCGGAAGAATCGATCCGGCATTTGTGATGCGGGGTTTTGCCGAAGGAGCGGCAGGAATCTTCACCGGCGGCTGACAACTTGGTGAATGTCATTACCAGGTTGGTAATTACGACGCGATGGGAGTGAATGGTCTTATCATTAAAGTGCTGCAGGAGGTCGGGCTCAATCCTGCCCGATTCAGTCTGCAATGGGCTTCAGCTGCAGAAGCGCCCAGGTTTGTTAAACTGATTACCGATTTTACCAATACGGTAAAGAACCTTGGCCCACTTGGACACGCAGAAGGGCTGAAACCGGAAGAAGCAAAACAGAGGGCGGAAAAAGCCCTGGCGCTGGTCAGCGACAGAAAGCTCCGGATGGGGTTTGGCAACTTGAGTAAAGAACTCCGCAAGGAGATCCCGGGGATTACTGATAAGTCGATCGCTGTCGCGGTTGATGAAAAACTCAGCAAAACAATTGCCGCAATCACCGGCTGATTATTGAAATCACTTGTTTTATCAAGCGGGAAGCCATTAACATCAGGTTAATGCTTCCTGCTTTTTTTATTGAGCCGAGCCAAAGAGGTACCAAGTGAGTAACGTTTTACTGGTAGAAGATGACTACCTGATCATGGAGACCACCAAAGAACTTCTGGAAGTCTGCGGCCATCAGGTAACCGCTGTAAAAAACGGCAGAGATGCTGTGAAGGCCGCAGAAAAAAATGAAAACGAAATCGACATTCTGCTGCTGGATCTGACCCTCCCGGACATCTCCGGCCTTGACCTGCTGCCTAAACTGATTGCGTTAAAACCGGCAATGAAGGTCATTATCTGCAGCGGATCAATGGCAGAGGATGAGTCACTCCGCAGTAATCCGGCGGTCAAGGGGTTCCTGAGCAAACCCTTTGATCTGCAACAGCTGAACACCGCTCTCGGGAAAGTTCTCTGCTGCGGGTAAGGAATTTCTACGCATTTAAGAGCGAATAACGTGAGACTTCTGGTTACTGGAATTCTTTACGCTTTGCATGCGCACTACCTGATCGGTGTAGAATCACCATGAGGGGGGATGGACGTTATTTTTCCCGGGCAATTTTTTCAGCCTTTTCGAGAACGTTCCTGATTTTTTGAGCCAGCATTTCAGGGGTAAAAGGTTTGATGATGTATTGATCAACCTTAGCCTGGATCGCTTTCAGGATATTTTCTTTTTCTCCCTCTGCAGTCACCATGATAAACGGGATATGGGCGAGGGCAGGGGCCTTCCTGACATGTTTAAGTAGTTCCACCCCGGTCATTCTGGGCATGTTCCAGTCGGAGATAATGAGATCGATCTTTTCATCGGCAAGAATCTTTACCGCCTTTTCCCCATCGGTTGCAAATGTCAGATTTGTGTATCCCTGTTCCAGCAGGATGTTGCGAATAATTTTCTGCATTGTATCGAAATCATCAACAATGAGAATTCTGATGGAAGGCATGTTTACCCCGTGGTTTAAGAGTTGTCGGGCTGTATCGTTCCAATAATCTGAGATGATACCATTTCAAGCTTGAAGATCTCAAAGACTAAAAGGAAAATAGAGTTGTTAAAACTCCATCTGAGCTGCGTAAGCTTTATTCAAGTTCCCGGGAGACACTTTCCGTTACAGCTCATTTCCCATAAGTCCCCGCAAGTTGACCACATGCGGCAGATATATCGCTCCCCCTGCTGAACCTGATAAAAACGGAAAACCCTGCTTTTCGCAAAACATTCTGAAACGCTTCGATCGTCTCGATTGATGGTCTTTCGTAGGGCATCCCCGGACAGGCATTGTAGGGCAGAAGGTTAATCTTGCAGCGAATATCTTTCAGCTTGGCGACCAGTTCTCGGGCATCTTCGAGGGAATCATTCAGGCCTTTGATCATGATATACTCAAACATGATCATCCGTCGGCGGGGCAGGGGAAATGTGCGACAAGCCTCAAGGAGTTTGTCGACGGGATATTTCCTGTTGACCGGCATCAATTCATCCCGGACTGAATCCTTGACGCTGTGCAGGGAAACCGCGAGGTTAACCGGCGCCTTCTCGCCCAGCTGTCTCATCTTCGGCACCAGGCCGCAGGTGGAAACGGTAACCCTTCGCCCGGAAAAATCGAGCCCCCGCTGGTCCATGATAATATCGAGAGCGACCAGCAAATTGTCAAGATTCGCCAGCGGTTCACCCATTCCCATAAAGACAAGATTATTGATGCAGCCGCTTTTTTTATCTCCGCTGGAACAGGCCTCGTCGGGCAGTGAATCGATTACGGCGCAGACCTGATTGACGATTTCCGAGGGTTCCAGGTTTCTTTTCAGCCCCATTTTCCCGGTCAGGCAGAAGGCGCATCCCATGGCGCAACCGACCTGGGAGGAGACGCATAAGGTGTTGCGATCCTCTTCTGGAATCAGCACCGACTCAACCAGATAACCATCTTCAAGCAGAAAACCGAACTTGATCGTGCCGTCCTCCGATTTTTCCTGAATCTCAGGGACCAGGCGGCTGATCCGAGCACTCTTGGCCAGCTCAGTCCTGAACTCCTTGGAAAGATCGGTCATCTGCTCAAAACTCGTGATTCCAGGACGGTACAACCAGGAGAAAAGCTGTCGGGCCCGGAAAGCCTGCATCCCGGCTCCGGTGACATAGTCAACGAGCATCTGTTCGCTGAGATTTTTCAGATCAATCTTTTTCGTCATGCTGCTCAGGGTTCACAGGGCCCGCAGATATTCAGGTTTTAAGGAGATGGCACCAGTTTGCGCCATTTCAATAGCCGCCAGGACCTTCTCCCGGTCCCGCGGCAAACGACAATTGACCGGCAGATAATTTGAGGCGTGATTGGCCTGAAACTGTACCTGATGCAGATCAATATTCTTTACAATAAGCGCAAGCTCGGCGAGTAAACCTGATTTGTCAGGGAGTGAAAATCTGCCGGAAGCTGCGTCATCGGACAAGGGCGTCCCCGGCAGCAGCATCAGGGTGAGAACCCCGACCTGACTGGGTTCCATGGCACTGATCACCTTGCCGGTATCCCTGGCGTGTTCACAAGAGCGGTCTTTACCGGCAACACCGAGGAGAACCGTAACCGAGAGAAACAGGTCGGCGGCGCGGATCATTTTCCCGGCCCGGATCAGCGTTTCGGCATCAACACCCTTGTTGATGGCCTGAAGCGTTTGGTTGTTGCCGCTTTCAAGGCCCATATACACCCGGGCCAACCCCAGTTCTTTCAGTTCGGCCAGTTCATCCTGACTTTTCCGGATAATGTTTTTGGCATTTCCATAGAGAGCGATCCGGTTGACAAAAGGCAGTTTTTCCCGGATCAGGGAAAAGAGGTGTACCAGTTTTCTCTGCGGCAGGCTTAAGACATCTCCATCGGCCAGAAAAACCCTCTTCTGCCGACCACAGTATCGTGCTGCAAACTCAATATCTTCAAGGATTGTTTCTTCTTTTTTGAGCCGGAACAACTCGCCACGATAGGTGCCGCAGAAGGAACATCTGTTATGCGAACAGCCGACGGTCACCTGGAGGATGATGCTGTCGGCCTCACTGGGCGGGCGGATGATGTTTCCTTCGTAGTGCACTTTTCAGCCGTTTTTTCTTTCAAACTCCCGCATAAAATCGACAAGCTTTTCAACACCGTCCCGGGGAAAAGCATTGTAGATCGAGGCCCGGCAACCGCCGACTGAACGATGCCCCTTTAGACCATCGAAGCCTCGGGAGGTCGCTTCCTTGATGAAAGCAGCTTCCAGTTCCGGGGTCGGCAGGTTGAAGGTGATGTTCATAAAGGAGCGGGACTCCTTTAAAGCATGCCCTCTGTAGAAATCCGTAGAGTCAATGGCGTCATAAAGAATGCCGGCCTTTTCCCGGTTCATTTTTTCCATGACGGGTATTCCGCCAAGCCCCTTGAGCCATTTCAGAACCAGCCCGATGGTATAAATCGCAAAGCAGGGCGGGGTATTGAACATGGAATCCGTTTCCGCATGGGTTTTGTACTTGAACATGGTCGGGGTGTTTTCAGGAACCCGGTCCAGGAGATCCTCACGGATAATGACAACGGCGCACCCTGCCGGCCCCATGTTTTTCTGGGCGCCGGCAAAGATCAGCCCGAATGAGGAAAAATCCACGGGGCGGGACAGGATGTCTGATGACATGTCACAGACAAGATAGCTGTCGGTTTTCGGAAAGGTATGAAACTGAGTGCCGAAAATGGTGTTGTTGGAAACAAAGTAAAGGTATTCGGCACCCGGAGTGACCTTGTAATCACCGGCACCGGGGACATGGTTGAAGTTATCCTTCTCTGAAGAGTAGGCAACCTCGACTTCGCCGAACAATTTCCCTTCCTTGATCGCTTTTTTGGACCAGGTTCCGGTATTCAGATAGACGCCCCTTTTACCCTGCGCCAGCAGATTCATGGGAACCATGGCAAACTGGGTGGAAGCCCCGCCCTGAAGAAAGAGGACCTTGAAATTGTCCGGGATAGACATGATTTCTCGCAGCGAGGCCTCCGCCTCTGCCGCAACCGCCATGAAACCCTTGCTGCGATGGCTCATTTCGATAAGGCCGATCCCGGTATCGTTGAAATTGACAATATCCCTGGCGGCCTGTTTAAGCACCTCAACCGGCAATGTTCCCGGTCCGGCGCTGAAGTTGAAAATTCTTTCAGGCATTTTATCCTCCTGTGGAAATGCTTTATGTTGTTATGAACAGATATTCCGGTATGACCGGACGTGGGTTATCCAACCCCTCCGGAGTCAACTCCCTCCAGAATGGGACAATGTATATTCCAGATCATAAAGCAGGGGATCGTGTCAGCTTGCTTACAGATGTATTCGATCTCCGAACCGAAACATTAATGGATAATCTATTGCGAGGCTATTTACCATAAATTATGGTGGGCCGTCACTCCTGAAAGTGTTTTTTTATTGGACTTGTTTTCTTTTATTGTGATTAAATCAGATGTTATGGTCTGTTAGAACATTAAGGCAGGTGTTCCTTTGGGAAATCACATGGACAAGAGTTGCAAAGAAGCGGGAACTTCTGTTCTGGTCGTTGATGATGAGCAGATCAGCCTTGATATCGTCGAAGATGTTCTAAAAGATGAAGGCTACAGGGTTCTGACCTCGCTTTCGGGCAGAGACTGCCTTGAGAAAGCGAAGAAAAACAAGCCAGATCTCATTCTTCTTGATATCAACATGCCTGACCCTGATGGTATCAAGACTTGCATGAAGCTGAAAAAAAACAGCATCACCAGTGAGATTCCGGTGATTTTCATGACTGCCGACAATGAAGATGAGATTCTGGAAAAAGCTTTCGCCTCCGGATGCACGGATTATTTATGCAAACCGATCAGCAGAGTTGAGCTTCTGGCCCGCTTAGGTTCTGCGCTGACCAACAAACAAATGAAAGAACAGTTGCTCGAGGATGAGAAATTCAAGAGCATTATCGAGCTGGCCGGTGCCATTTGTCATGAACTGAACCAACCATTACACGCAATCATGGGGTATGCCGATCTGCTGAAGATGGGTTGCCGGGAAGACAGCAAGATATTCCGTCAGGCGACAATCATCAGTGAACAGGCTGAACGGATGGGCAATATTACCCACAAGCTGATGAGCCTCACCAGAAACAAAACAAAGCCTTATCTTGGAAGTACCAATATCATTGATCTTGATGAGTCGAGTGATAAAGGAAAAAAATCCCGAGAGTGAAGAATATGAATAAAAAAGTCATGATCGTTGATGATGAAAAGGTCATCAGAGATATGCTTGACAAGGCATTTTCCACGCAGGGATATGAAACGGTTTGCGCTAAAGATGGTGATGATGCCCTGAAACAGCTTACTCCGGATATAAAAGTTTTTTTTCTGGACCTTAAATTGCCGGGAAGCATGGACGGGCTGGAACTCTGCAGGCAGATCAGGGTCGATCATCCTCTGGCATGCATTTTCGCCATGACTGCTTATGCGACCCTGTTTGAGCTTTCCGACTGCCGGGAAGCCGGTTTCGATGATTATTTCACCAAACCGGTCAAGCTTGAAATGCTCTTCATGGCGGCAAAACTTGCCTTTGAACGCCTCGATCGCTGGGGGAAATAGCCTCTTTAAGATATGTTCCCTGGTCTGCGCTGTTCTTCTATCATCCTGCCCCTCTTTCCCCCTTTTTTTTAAATCTTGTTGGGCCGTGTTCAGGCTGTTAATATCACAAACTGACTTCTTTGAAATTATTGTACGGTTGTTTGCCGATCGAAACCTGATCTCTGCCTGGATTTTTATCTGATGCACCCGGAAGAACATAGAACAGACAATCCGCTTATTGCCATTGTGGGCCCCACGGCGGTGGGAAAAACAGATCTCGTTCTGCGGATTTCTTCTCTCCTTGATGCAGAAATTGTCAGTGTGGATTCGATGCAGGTTTACCGTTACATGGACATCGGCACCGCCAAACCGACCCGGGAAGAACAGCAGATTGTTAAACATCATCTGGTTGACATAGTTGATCCTGATGACGAATATAACGTGCAACGCTTCGTAAGTGATGCCGGAGAGGCCAGCCAAAAGATCATTGCTGAGGGGAAATTGCCCCTCCTCACCGGTGGAACAGGTCTCTATCTCAAGGCATTTGAAAACGGCCTCTTTGATATTCCGGACCAGGTGGCGCAGGGAAAAAGCGACCAGGAACCAATCAGAAAGAAACTTCTCGGGGAGCTTGCCGATGAAGAGGGGAGAGCAAGACTCCACAACTATCTTGAACAGATCGATCCTCTTTCCGCAGCCCGAATCCACAGAAACGACAGATCAAGAATGGCAAGAGCGATTGAAATATTTGAAAGCACCGGTATAACCTGGTCTGAACATCTGACCAGGCAACACAACAACCCCTCGCAGGGACGAAGAAACACTCTTAAAATCGGCCTTGCAACTGATCGGGAGAAGCTCTATGAGAGAATCAACAAAAGGGCGAAGGCCATGATCGAATCAGGCCTGATTGAGGAAGTGGAAGGTTTGCTTGCAAAAGGTTACTCCGCTGACCTCAAATCCATGCAGTCAATAGGTTACAAACATGTTACGGAGTATCTTGTCGGCGCCTGGAATCTTGATGAGACCGTTGAGAATCTCGCACGGGATACCCGTCATTATGCCAAAAGACAATTCACCTGGTTCAACAGGGATCATGAAATCAAGTGGTTCAGCCCCGTGCAATCCGATGAAATCCTGACTACCATTACGAAATTTATCGAACAGCAATGAACTTACCAAACCTGATCACCCTCATTAGAATCATTCTCGTACCGGTAATGGTCATTTTTCTTCTTGCCGGGAAGCATGGCCACGCACTGGTGGTGTTTGTGATTGCCGTCATCAGTGACGGGGTCGACGGCTTCATCGCCAGGGCCTTTAAACAGAAAACCTCGTTGGGAGCCTTCCTTGACCCCCTTGCAGACAAACTTCTTTTAACGACAGCGTATATCATTCTCTCCGTCTATCATTTCGTTCCGGTCTGGCTTGCGGTGATGATCGTCAGCCGGGACGTCATTATCCTGTCCGGGCTCGCCGTATTATCTGCCTACGACCGTTTCCCCGACATCAAACCCACTATCGACAGCAAGATCACAACATTCTTCCAGATGTCCACGGTTGTCTATCTGCTGGCCTATAATCATGCGGCTGCCGACTCCCGTTTCGGTGCATACCTGATGCTTGTCACCGCCCTGATGACCGCCATCTCCGGCACCAGGTATATCATTATCGGCTTCCGGCTGTATGATCGGATCAATGAAGAGTCTGATCAGGCATGAGTCACTCCGGAAACTGGAAAATACTTGCGGATCATGTGGATGATCTGCCCGAGGCGGGTGCGGACAGCGCTCTCCCTTCTCTTGCCGAAAAACTCCTTGCCCTTCGAGGAATAACAGGCGAAGCTGCCCGGATTTTCCTCAACCCAACACTCGCCCAACTCCCGGTACCGGACACCCTGCATGGTTTAAAACCTGCACTCGACCTGCTGATTAATGCTCTCGAACGGAAAATTCAAGTAGTCATATATGGGGATTATGATGCAGATGGAACCACCGCAACCGCGTTGCTGGCAACATTTATGAAACACGCCGGATTTCGCTGTTCGAGCTACATTCCCGACAGATTGACGGAAGGATACAGCCTCAATCGCAAAGCCCTGGCAGAATTGAAAAACAGGTATTCTCCGGACGGGGCGAACGGCATGCTCCTGGTGACGGTCGACTGCGGCATTTCAAATCATCAGGAAGTTGACGAAGCCAGAGCGATGGGCTATTCGGTGATCATTACCGACCACCATCGCCCCTCGGAAACCATCCCTGAAGCAGATGCCGTCATCAACCCGCACCTGCCGGAATGCGCCTTTCCTTTCACCGATCTTGCCGGGGTAGGGGTTGCATTTTACCTGATTGCCGGGCTGCGGGCACGATTGAAGGAAATCGGCTGTTGGCAGGACGAACGACAGCCCAATCTCAAGGAATATCTTGACCTGGTCGCTATCGGGACGGTGGCTGACATGGTCCCTTTAACCGGAGCAAACCGCATTCTGGTGAAAGCAGGTCTGGAAATGATCAGAAACTCACCAAGGCCGGGGATAAAAGCTCTTCTGAAAAAAGCAAACATCACCCCCGGTTCAGTATCTGCGGAATCCATCTCATTTCACCTGGCGCCTCGATTAAATGCTGCGGGAAGAATCGGAACCCCATTGGTGGCCCTTGAACTCTTAATGGCGGAAAACCCCTTAGCGGCAGAAGGAAATGCATCGCTTCTGGAAGAGGCCAATCAGCAGAGGCGTTCCATCTCGGATGAGATTTTCGCCGACGCCTGTGTTGCGGCTGATCAGCAGCTTGCCGGAGGTGAAAGGGGGCTGGTTCTGGCCAGTCGGAATTGGCACAAAGGCATGTTGGGACTTGTTGCTTCCAGAATGGTCAGCAAATATGACCATCCGACCATTCTCTTTACCATTGAAGAAGACGGGACGGCGACGGGTTCCGGCAGGTCGGTCTCCGGTCTCGACATCCACACCATACTTGAAAATATGTCTGAGATGCTCATTAGATTCGGAGGGCACAAGGCAGCAGTCGGGATTTCGATACATGAAGAGAACATCGATCTGTTCAGGGAGAGATTTCACGAACTGGTCCACCGGCAGCTGCAGGACCGTGAACTGAAACCGCCATTGACCGTTGACCTCAGAGCCTCTTTTGAAGACGTATTTGATCCGGCATTCCTTGATACCTATAAAAAAATGGAGCCATTTGGTTTTGATAATCCACAACCGATCTTTTGTTGTTCCTTTGACGCCGGTCATTTGAAAGATATTAAAGGAATCGGGAATGGATCAATCCGTCTCCGGTATGAAGGAGAGTCTGTTTCGGTAAACAGTGTCGGGTTCGGCAAGGCGGATCTTTTCAGTAATCTGACTTCCCGGAGTTCCATAAACCTGGCCTATAAAATAACTTTAAATGAATTTCGTGGCATTTCGAATTGGGAGGCGAGGATCGAAGATGCGGAGGTTTTCAACACAAGTAATTGAATTACCGATATCTTTATTTCATTATACATAATATACATTATGCGACATTGCACAAACAGGCCCTGGATCAATTAAATCCGATGAACTGGTTAGCCATGCATTTTTATGAGAATTCTGGTAAAGGTTTTTTGACTCTGAAAGCATGCCTCACCAAGCTATTGAATTTCGCAAGCATAGACAGTTAACAGGAGAAAAAATGGACCGCGATATATACCAGGAGCCGCTGGTAAGCAGATATACAAGCCCGGAGATGCAGAAAATATTTTCCGAGCGCAACAGGATCAGAACCTGGCGCAAATGCTGGCTGGCTCTGGCTGAAGCACAATACGAGCTGGGCTTGACTGACATCATCAAGCCCGAAATGATTGCCGAACTGAAAGCCAATCTTGACGATATTGACTTTCAGGCTGCCGCTGCAAAGGAAAAAGAAATCCGCCATGATGTCATGGCCCATGTTTACGCTTACGGGCTCAAATGCCCAACCGCCGAGCCAATCATCCATCTGGGGGCAACCTCTCAGTTCGTCGGCTGCAACACTGACCTGATCCTCCAGAGAAATGCCCTTGCGCTGATCAAGAAATCCCTGCTGAACACCATCAGCAACCTTGCTGTTTTTTGCCGCAAACACAAGGACCTGGCAACACTCGGCTACACGCATTACCAGCCGGCGCAACCGACCACTGTAGGAAAGAGGCACACCCTGTACATCCAGGATCTGTTGATGGATCTGGACTACCTGAATCACCTGGCCTCACAGATCAAAGCCAGAGGCGCCAAGGGCACCGTCGGCACCCAGGCCACCTACATCGAACTGTTCAAGGGCGATCATGACAAGGTTAGAAAACTGGATGAACTTGTTGCATCAAAGCTTGGTTTTTCCGATGTTTTTGCAGTGACAGGTCAAACTTATACCAGAAAACTTGATATGAAAATAGCCGAAACCCTCGCTGGAATTGGCGCTTCAGCCCACAAATTTGCTGTCGACCTACGCCTTCTCTCCAACCTCAAGGTCCAGGAAGAGCCGTTTGCTAAAAACCAGGTGGGCAGTTCAGCCATGGCTTACAAACGAAACCCGATGCGCTCCGAGCGAATGACGGGGCTCTCCCGTAAACTGATGGGGCTGACCGCCGATTTCTCAGCCACCTACGCCAACCAATGGTTTGAAAGAACCCTTGATGACTCCGCAATCCGACGCATGGATATCCCCCAGGCCTTCCTGCTGACTGACGCGGTGTTAAAGTTATACCTTAACATTTCGAGCGATATGGTTGTCTACCCGAAGCAGATCAAAAAACATCTTCTCCAGGAACTGCCCTTTATGGCAACAGAAAAAATTCTCATGGCCAGCGTGGAACGAGGGAAAAGCCGCCAGGAAATGCACGAGGTCGTCAAGGTTCATTCGGTTGAGGCGGGTCGAGCCGTCAAAGAAGAAGGCCTTGAAAACGATCTCCTGCAAAGACTCGCCAACGACCCCGCGATACCATTCGATCTTGAGGAACTCTCCATGCTTGTTGGCGATGGCAGCGAATTCACCGGCAGGGCCGGCAGGCAAACCGAGGAATATCTCGATGAAGTTGTTGCGCCTGTATTGGAGGCCCACAAAGAGTTAATGGGTGGTATCGACACCTCTCTTTCGGTATGAAAACGACAAAAAATACCACCCCTCCCCTGCTCAATTGCCTGTACGCAGTGGTGGCAAAAGAAAAAATCGCGTATCTTAAATTTATTCTTGAAGGGTACGATGGTCTTTCAACGCTTTCAACTGTCGATATAAAGGACGGCCTGATCAGCTTGAAATATTTTCACGGCTTCAAACCGGAGCTCGTGTCCCTTCTCGACAGCATGCAAGATGCAATCACCAGAAACAAACTTGATGTTAAACATTAACTTTTTTTATTTTATCACCTGTTTTTATGAATAAAATTTCGCTATTGTTAATTCTTTCTCTTCTGCCTGTTTCATCTTATGCCCAGGGATTGACGATTGACGAGTGTGTCACCAGGGCGCTGCAGGGTGATCCCGGGCTGTCAGCCGCCCGGGCAGAAAGCGAATCCAGAAACGGTCTTTATGCTGCCGCAAAAAAGGATATCTACCCTTCTTTAAGCGCCAGATATGGCTACACCTATCAACCGGATTCGCTGGCAACCCCCGGCATTGACAATTACTACGCCTATTCGGTGATTCTTGAGCAGCCGCTTTACCATGGGAAAGCCCTGGTCACCGCAGTTGATATGAATCATCTGGCCCAGGTTACCGCCGATCACCAGTTGAGCCGGACCAGAAATGATCTGATTCTTGAGGTCCACACTGCCTTTTATAATCTTTTGAAAGCGGGAGAATTGGAAAATGAGGCGGCCCTTTCCTTAAAAAGGCTCGAATCGCATCTCAAAGACGCGAAAGCTTTTCATGAAGTCGGGCTGATTCCCAAGAACGACCTTCTTTTGAGCGAACTTGAACTGGCCCAGGGCGAACAGAATCTGCTGCTCGCCAGAAGCAGAACTTCCCTCGCCCGCTCGACTTTGAATCTCCTGATGCGCCAGCCGGTTGATTTTGCCCTGGAGATTCAGGGAAGTCTGGATTATCAGCCTTACCGTGCCTCATGGCAGGAAACAGTCGAAAGGCTGAAAACCAATCGCCCCGAACTGGCTGAAGCAGACACCTCCGCCCGGATGGCTGAACTGAAAGTCATCCTCGAAAAAGCGCCCTACCTCCCCTCCCTTGACCTGAACGCCTCTTATACCCGCCAGGGAGATGATCCGGCTGCCAGCGACTATCCCCCGGGGTCCGAAGAAGTGAAACAGGCGCAGATCATCGCGTCATGGAATTTCTGGTCATGGGGACAGCAGAAAGACAAGACCGCCTCAGCCATGCTGCAGGCGGAAAAAGCACGATCCGGGAAAGAAAAGCTTCTCGATCATCTTGTTCTCCAGGCAAGAGACGCCTTCCTGAATATTCAACTCGCCGAAGAAAACATCCGGGTCACCCGCAAGGCCATTGAACAGGCAGAGGAGAACTTCCGCATCAACACCGCCCGTTATCAGGCCCAGCTGGGGACCTCAACAGAACTTCTCGACTCGGAGACCCTTCTCACCCGGGCCAGAACAAACAACTTCAACGCCCTTTTCGATTTCCAGATCGCCCTCGTCCGGCTCAAGTGGTCCGAGGGGACCATCGGCAGAAAAGAGGATTGATCGATCCTGACTGGATCACTCCCGCCCATTAAATTTTCGGATTCTCAGAGATTTAGATAGACACATGGCAAATACCGGCAAGGCATATATTGAAACATTCGGCTGTCAGATGAATGAGCGCGACTCCGAAATCATGGGACAGCTGTTATGCCGTTCCAATTATCAGCTCACCAGGGAAATCGATGAAGCGGACCTGGTGGTGGTAAACACCTGCAGCATCAGAGGTAAGGCGGAACAGAAGGCCATGAGCCTGCTTGGCAGTCTGAAACGAAGCAAGATAAATAATCCCGGTCTGATCATTGCGATGACCGGCTGCGTCGCCCAGCAGGAAGGAAACAACATCCTGGCCAGGATGCCCCATGTTGACCTGGTGGTCGGCCCGCAGAATATTTACCGATTGCCGGAACTGGTTCAATCCGTGTCGGAAGGCGCGGACCGGCGGACTGCAATCAGCCAGTCGGATTCATTTGAAATTCCGTCATTTATTCCGGATCTCGAAAGTTCGGCGGTCGGGCACAAGAAGTTCGTCACGATCATGCAGGGCTGCAACAATTTCTGTACCTACTGTGTGGTGCCGCATACCCGCGGCCGCGAAGTGAGCCGCCCTCCCGATCATATTGCCGACGAGATCAGAAACCTGTTGAAAGCCGGGGTGAAGGATATCACCCTGCTTGGTCAGAACGTCAATTCCTATGGTCTCGATCGCCCCGCCGGATCGTATCCGGATTTCCCGGAACTTCTGAAGATGGTCGCCGGAATCGACGGGGTCGAGCGACTCCGCTTCACCACCTCAAACCCGAAAGACCTGTCGGAAAAACTGATGGCCTGCTTTTCCGAACTCGCCAACCTGTGCCCGCACTTCCACCTGCCGGTTCAGTCCGGTTCCAATGCGGTCTTAAAAAAAATGAACCGGAAATACACCATTGAAGAATATCTGGAAAAAGTTTCGGGTTTGAGAAAATATTCCCCGGAGATCGCCATCACGACCGACATTATCGTCGGCTTTCCCGGCGAAACCGACGGTGATTTTGCAATGACCATGCAGCTTCTGGAAAACGTCCGCTATCATGGCGCCTTCTCATTCAAATATTCCGACCGGCCAAAAACAGTCTCGGCCACTTTCAAGGAAAAAGTTGCTGAAACCGTCAAAAGCGAACGCTTAAGGCGGTTGCAGGCAAGGCAACAGGAGATCACGGTCGAGAGGTATCAGGAGTATGTCGGACAAACTCTGCAGGTGATGATTGAAGGTGAAAGCAGAACCGGGGACGGCCAGTGGAGCGGCCGGACCACCACCAATCAGATAGTGAATTTCGCCGGCAAGCCCGAGCTTGCTCCGGGTCAGACCCACGAAGCACTGATTGAGGAAGCGTGCCAGCATTCATTGCGCGGGAAGCTCGTTTGATTTAAGATATCCGGAAAGGCTCAAGTACAAATTTGGATCTTCTATAAATACCACCGAATCTTGTTTCTGGTGTGAGGCAGCAAGGACGTTGAGCCATCCTTCGACAGGCTCAGGATGAACGGCTTCGAAAGTTCGACAGGCTCACGGTCAGGATGAACAAATTCGACTGGCTCGGAGTGACAAATTGAACATGCAAAGCGAAACGCATTCCCCGCAGCTCGAAGTCTCACGCTGTTCGCTATCTGCTGCGGGGTTAGTGAGCGAATCTGATGAAAGCAACCTTCCATACGGAGATTCCCCGTGGCTTGCCGCGGGGAGCTTCAATAGTAATTCCACTCACGCTGAGCTTGTCGAAGAGTCCATGACTCAAATTGCGAGGAATCACCGTAACATCCAGTCCGCCGCGTCAAATTTGAGAAACACCTGTTTTTTTCACCTTCATTCCGGATCTGATCCGGAGAGAAGCAATCTTGGAAAATAACCAAAAGTAAAGGATTGACATGATCGACCTTCACACCCATACCTTCTTCAGTGACGGGGAACTGGTCCCGGCCGAGCATCTCCGCCGGGTTGAAATCCTCGGATACACGGCGGTGGCCATTACCGACCATGCCGATTCCTCGAACATGGACTTCATTATCCCCCGAATCGTCCAGGCCGCAAAAGACCTGAACCCCTACTCCAAAACGAAACTGATCCCCGGAATCGAACTGACCCATGTGCCGCCGGAGCTGTTCAGCAAACTCACCGCAAAGGCGAGGGAACTGGGCGCCCTGATCGTCGTCGCGCACGGAGAAACTCCGGTTGAACCAGTAAAACCTGGAACCAACCGAGCCGCCATCGAAGCCGGGGTCGATATTCTATCCCATCCGGGCTTCATCACCAGGGAAGATGTGGAACTCGCCAGAGAAAAAGGGGTGATGCTCGAACTTTCCGGCCGCAAGGGCCATTCCCTGACCAACGGCCACGTGGCGAAACTCGCCAAGGCAATCGGCGCCATGCTCGCCGTGAACGCCGACGCCCACGGCCCCGGCGACTTTCTCACCGCCGAAATGGCAAAAAAAGTAGCCCTCGGCGCCGGTTTAAATGAAGAGGATTACACGAAGATCAGAAAGGATATGGACAAACTGGTGGAAAGGGTCACCGCCTGATTGATTGTTGCAAGTCATATATCTAAACAACAACGGCCACCTTCAGGAATCCCGAAGGTGGCCGTTGTTGTTTGTTTTTGATTAATGCCGGATCAGATCAGGGTTAATTGCCGTTGGTCTGATATTTCAACAAGGTCACCCCGGTTATTGTCCCACCGGTGAATGTGCCGGCCGAAATCAGATTGCCGTGCCCCTGGTAAGAACCCATGTTCGGAGTGAACAGACAGGTCTCATTCGATTCACAGAACAGATTGTCATTACCGATTCCGTCACCACTTATCTCAACAGCGTTCATGAGCTTGGGAGGGGCCGTGAACCATGCATCCGTCAGCACATCATCTCCTGTCGGCAAAGCAGTGAATTTATTAAAAACTACCTGATCGTCGGTTTTAAGTGCATAATCACCTCCGGCAGCATCAACAAACGAGATTGGATCGGAGATGGTTGTAGAACTTGCAACGGAACCGGCACAGCTGCTGTCTAGATCTCCACTCGTGTCAACAACTGAACAATTACCAGCAGTATTGAGCCCAACCTGCAACAGCCCGTCAAAGGTATTACCGCTTGAGCCCCCTTCCAGCCGAATACCGTAATTACTGTCTTCGGTGGCGGTGAGATTATTGATGAAGTTGTCACTTGAGGCATTGTACATATACAAACCGATACTCGTGTTTTTTGTATTACGACTGGCAAGCACATTGCCAAAATAATTGTTTGTAGATGTATCCAGCTCGATACCGTGATTGTTTCCACTGACTGTTACATTGCTCAGATAATTATTCCGAGAACCATCCAGTTTGACACCGGTTACGGAATTATTCCCACTGGCGGTCACCCCGATTAGAATATTGTCATTTGAGGAATTATTGAGAGTGATCTCTGAATTGCCGTTTCCTCCGGTAACAATATCACTCAGTGTGTTGTTTGAGGAATTGTTTAGAGACACCCCAGAACTGACATTACCGCTAACGGAGATATTGTTCAGGCGGTTATATGAAGCACTCACAAGACTCACACCCAAGCCAGCAGAATTATCTGCAACAACATTGTGCAAGACCGAATGTCTGGTTGAAGTCAAAGAAATTCCTCCCGTTACTCCTAGTAGCCCGGGAGGAGTAGCTGTAGCATCTGCTTTTACCTCCAACCATAAAAAATTGAAGCCATTGGCTGAAACATTCGGGTCTGCTGTACTAGGAATTGTATCCTTAATAGTCACCAAATTTGGTTTTGTGACTAACGCAACCCTGTCAGCATTGATGGTGTATTTAGCATTGGCATCCTGAGTAACAATATAAATTGTGCCGGGGGAGGACAAATTACTGCCGTCATTATTAACCAGCACAGGATTGCTCCACCAGACCGCCGGGAGGGAATGAGCAATCTGGGTCGCACCATCCAGCACGGTCAGGGCGTTTTGCCGGAGGGAGCCACTCCCCGTAAAATCGATCAGGTTGCTTAGTCCTTTCCCCTGTTTGAAACCGGTCGAAACAAACCGGATTGTACTAGGCCCGCTTACTTGACACATCCATTCAAAGACCTCCAGATTATCACTCGCCGTCAGGCCGGAACAGCTTGACCGGCCTGTTACTTCCATGCTCCGGACCTCTCCCCCGTGGATACATGGTGGAGTCCCTGCAACACAGGCGGTATCTGAAGCGGAAGAAATGTCGGCGCCAACCACATAATCATTCCAGTCGGCACCATTAAGAGGATATAAAGGACCAACAGTACTCAATTGAGAGGTGGCCGGAGGATCAACCGGCGGGTCAGCGGGCGGAGCTTCACCGCCGCCTCCCCCGCCGCTGCCACAGGATATGAGCAAAAAAGATAGAACGAAAAAGGAAAACGCTCTAGACAGAAACCGACCTAGAATATTCATACCCCCCCCATACGGTTTTAATTATTGAAAACAGGGTATTATACCACATCGTGCACAGCAAAATAAAGGGGAAAGACGGCGGAACGCCAGCCTATCTCCCGGTACTCCCGGTAAAAATCACCATAACCATGGCGACATGGGAGAACAACTGCCCGACCATTTTTTTTATACCGTTTATGAATACAGAAACAACGAGGCAAGAACTCCGGGAACAACTTGTCATTTTCGTTTTGTTTCGCCGGAATGACGGGAACCTTGAGAGTGGTGACAGCCGGAATTTCACTTCTCTTTTTGATCATCCACCAGCTTGCCGTTTTCCCAGCGGCCTTCAATTGCTTTGTCCTTTGAGATGGTGAGCTTGCCGGATCCGTGGGGCATACCGTTTTTCCATTCACCTTTATAGATCAAGCCTTCTTCGGTAAAGCCGGTGCCGGTTCCATTCTCGCAGTCTCCATCCATGCATTCATCCGCCGGAGCCATGACGGGCCAGTGAAGAAGAGAGGCGAGCAGCAAAAGAGCGATAATTTTTTTCACGTGTCCACCGAGTTTATGGGGTTTCGAAAACAGTTCGAATACTTGAGAATCAATGACCATTTTTCAATCTTCTCCTCTACCTTCATCATGGCCATGGCCGGGCTGGTCGACGGCAGCCGGATCAGTTTCATGCGGGCACCTTCATCTTTTAAAAACGGCAGAACCCTTTTCCGGTACTCCTGCTCGGCCCGGGTTCCGTTGAAAAACACGGTCCTGATGCTCGGGTACTGCTGATAAAGGGAGTTGAAGTCATTGACGATGATGGTTTCGGTTTCGATTGAAGAATCAAGACTCCCTGCCCTTCTGCAGCTTTTCAGCACATCCCATAAGGCGAGATGGTTGTGTTCCAGGAGTTTTGTTCTGCCTTCATAATCAAGATTGGCTGGATCACACCCCAGAAGTCGACAGAGAATCGTCCAGAACGAGTTGCGTTTGTGGGCGTAGTATTCACCCTGCCGGAGGGATTCTTCGCCGGGCATGCTGCCCAGGATCAATGACTCCGGCTTTTTTCCGACAACCGGCGGGAATCCGGATCTCTCCGTCATCGTTTACCGGGCGTTGTTGTTCTCCCGCACCAGATGCAGGGAACCCTTGATCAGATAAGGTTTCACCAGATACACGCCGATGGCTGCGGCAAGGGCCGCAACGGCGATGACCGCCATCACCAGGTAAAAGCGGTCGACCCCGAAATCATCGGCAACATAGCCGCCGATCGCGGTGGCAATCGAGCCGACCCCGAAGATCAGGAAAAAATTCACCCCGAACCCCATGCCGTGGGAGGCTTTCTTGGTATATCTGGAAATCAGATAGTTATGGGAAGGCTGCCAGGCGTAATAGAAAAGGCTGAACAGGGAAATGGATGACAAGAGACCGTTGTCGGTCATGCTGCTGACCATATAAAGGAGCGGCGCCACGATGGCAAAAAGGATGATCGGGAAAAATTCCGGCCTTTTGATTTTGTCGTTGATCCAGCCGCCGAACCAGGCGCCGATCAGGCCGAGGGAGAGAACAACCGTCGTCACCGTTCCGGCAAGCACAACCGGTTCATCACTGCTGGTGATAAAGTGCACTTCCTGCTGGAGGAGCGACGGCATGAAAGTGAGGGAACCGCGGAAAATAAACCCGGAAAGAATACTCCCGCAGTAAAGAAGAAGCAGGGAAACAGGAAGAATAAGCATTGCGCCCGGCAGATCCGCCCCACCTTTTGCCGGAGCAGCCTGGCCGGTTGCTGATCCGGGCACTGCAACCTCATCGTCCACAGGGTCACGTAAAGCGCCGCCCCACCTGAAAAACGAACGCCAGTGGAGATCGGGCTCGTCATCCACCCGGGACAGGTACATCATCACCGCAAACAGGATGCCGACAAGACCATACAGGACGTAGGCCGCCCGCCAGGTGTGAAAGAACTTGATCCCTAGCACCGCCACCAGAGGGGTCAGAAAGATGCCGACATTGCCGAGAACACCGTGAATACCAAGGGCCTTGCCCTTGGCCGACTCCACCCTTCTCGCGATCAGGGAAAGCCCGGCCGGATGGTGAATGCTGGCAAATGCACCCAGAAAGGCGTAGCAGACCGCAAACCCCCAAATGCCCTGGGACACCCCGACCAGCAACGAAGAAAGAGCCATCCCGCCAACCCCGAAGGTCAGGACCCTTTTGGAGCCGAACTTGTCGGAAAGGTACCCGGCCGGGATCGCTCCCAACCCGTAGAGGAAATAGCCGATATTGGCGATAATGCCGATATCGGTAAAACTCATTGAATGTTCCGCGGTGATCATCACCAGGACTGCAGGGAGAAGACTCATGTAGCCATGGGTGATAAAATGGGAAAACCCGGCGAGCCAGGTCAACTTCTGTTCATTGCTGTTCATTATTTGCCTGCTTTCCAGTCGACCGGTTTGTCGAGAACAGGATCGATAAAGATCTCGCCCAGATCCGCGTCGTCCTGTTTGTCAAAGATCAGTTCATCTATTTTCTGCCGGTTTTTCGAACCGAACCAGTTGTTCCGGGCTTCCACCGGAAAATCCTGGGCTTCGGCAACGGCGATGTTGTAATCCTTGTTGTCATAGATATTATTGAATTCGATATTGATTCCCTGGGCCTGGTAGAGATAGACACCCTTCTTGTTGCCGGTTATTTCATTGTAGCTGATCACGCCCTTGCAGTTTTCCTTGGGCCAGACCCCGAAGAACTTGTTGTCGATGATCTCGTTATGGGTGATTTCGGCGTCGGAGCTCCGGAGACCGATACCGCCCTTGTTTTTGGCAAACAGGCTTCTGGTGATCGACACCGTCGATCTTTTTCCGAACCAGGGGACCCCTTGTGTCTCTTCTTCTACTTTAAAACTCACTCCGACGCCGTTCTTGACGAATTCGCAGTCGGAAATTTCAACGGAAGAACCATGGGCATGGATCCCGTTATAGGCATGGAAAAGTTTCGTGTACTTCACGACATTGCCTTCGCTGCCGAGGAAATTGATCGCCCCCCAGTCGGCGGGCTGCGGTTCAAGCTCGGCCGAGGTGAACACGATGTTTTTATCAGGAGTTCCAACCGCCAGAAGTTTCCCCCGGATGATGATCTCGGCAACCGGATAGTACGGTGAATCAAGTCCGTACAGATTGTTGTCCATGTTCTCCTCGATCCGTTTGAATCTGACGATGGTGCCGGGCAAAACCGTAAGAGTGACTCCCGGCGGGACATAAACATCCCCGGTGACGGTCACCTGACCGCTCCAGGTGGTGTCTTTCTCCAGGGTGCCCATCCTGATTTCCACACTCTCCTGGCGGCTGCAGCCACCTGAAGAGAGAAGCAGCAAAAGAGTTGATACAACCGAGAACACGCGCAGACTATTTTTCATCTGGAAATCCTTACCTGAAAAATGTTTGTGATTACCACTTTATTTCAGCTAAAAGCTCTTCGACAGGATGATACTCTCATCCTTCGACCACATTTCCTTCAATATAATCGCGATTATATGGGATTGAAACATCTGGAGTGGATCAGTCGAGCCCGACCTGGTATTCACGGGCAATCCCATACCCCCTTCTCCGGTTCATCATGCCGATGACGATCATCAGGAGAAGCCCGGTGAGAACCGCAACCTGCCCTGCCACCGGCGTTCCGGCAGGAGTTCCGGCCAGCCCCCAGTTCTGGGCCATCGCCGCTCCGGCAAACATGCCCATGACCGCGGCGCCGGCATCGTTATCCCCCTGGGCTGAAGCAATAAGCTGCCGCATCGGACACCCTCTGATCAGGATCGAGCCGAAGCCGACCATCATCATCCCCAGAAAGGCCCAGCCATAACTGTCATTCGAACTCGGCTGGCCCTGCAGACCAGGATTGAACTGGCCGGTCAATATACTCGCTACGGTCGCAAAAACAAAGAAAGAGCCAAGACTGATCAGCAATCCTGTGGACCGCGGACAATTCAACACCTCTCTTGGGCCCCAGAGGAAAATCCTGGCGATGCCGCCGGTGATACAGAATTGGGTGTACTGGGCAAGCCCCCCGATCACGAGACCGATCCCGAGGGAGAGCAGCATCGGCGCCCGCAAGGCTCCGGAACCCTTGGCGCTTTTGTAGACAAACGACGGTTCGATGATCAGCAGCACCAGCAGAAAGGCCATAAAGAGCGGAATAATCAGACTGTTGCTGCGGGGTTGAGGCGACGGCTCGCCCAGCTGAAAACCGTTCTCGACAAACTCAAGGCCGATATAAATTCCTGCGATCAGGCCGACCAGACCGATCAGCGCTCCCAGGTCACCGGAAGTAAGCCGCAATACCATCTTGACCGGGCAGCCGATAAAGATGGTGCAGCCGATGATCAGAAAAAAACCGATCAGAAAGCGGATGAGCGGGGAGCTGCCGCCTGAGGGCACGAATTCCTTGCGATACAGGGAGAGCATAAAGGCGCCGAGGACAAAACCGATCAGTTCTGGGCGCAGATACTGCATTCGGATATTGTCATGAAGCCCGAGAGCCCCTGCGGTATTTTCCATGAAACAGGAGACACAAAGACCGGTGTTTGCCGGATTGCCGTAATATGAAAGGGTCAAGGCGCCAACCCCGATCGCCGCCCCCATCAGCACAAACCATCCTTTATGCATTGCCGTACCTCCTCTGTATCCAGGATCAGCCGCAGCTGCCGGCTATTTTTCGGAGCATATAATAGAGAACATCTTTATGCATGGAGATTGTTTCCCGGTCAACCGTACCGCTTTCGACCTCCGCATCGATGGCGATTTTGACTTCGTTTAAGAGCAGTTTGATTTTCTTTCCCTGGAACACATCGGTCATCTTTTTATCAAGAAAGTCAGGATTTAAATCAACACCTTTCCGGTATTGGAGCATGGCCTGGATCGGCTGGTCCCTGCGGACCAGAATATCACCCATCAACATATATGGCGCACCTTCATAAGGCATTTCCTTCATCAGACCGGCAAGAATCTCTTCCGCCTGGTCGAGAGTATTATTGGTGACAAGTTTCCTGGCGACAGCGATCCTGTTCAATGCTTCGGCACTGACCGTCACTACCTGAGAACCGGAGCGTCTGTTCCGAGGTGAGGACGACAGCTCTTCACTTGCCGGGAGCAGGAGCACGACAACCAGAGCACAAACCAGCAGCACAACGGCCAGCAGGGAGCCCTTGTCGAGTCCATCGAGATTTTTCAGGTCCGGGAACGATTGTTCGTCTCCGCTTTCTTCGGGAGATATCCGGCATGAATCCTGATTTTTTATATCTTCTTCAGTGGTCAGCAAATCTGCATCCAAATGGAATTACTTCAATAAAACACATCGTCAGCAAGCGCCGCGGCAAGAATATTACAACTAGCAATGGATTTTTGCGTTTCACGCAAGAGTCATCTTCCCCTCAGCAACTCAACAGCAATAAAATAATCACAAGCTGTCTAAGGGTCAACAAACTCAAGATCCACATTCGTCGTATCTTTGTCAAAATTCACTTCTCTGGAAAGCGGTCGACCTTCTTCAGGCGGGAACTTCTTCTCTACTCCAACAAACAGGACTCCGGGCGGAACATAGATGGTGTAACGACCATCCTGATCCGTCCACAAAGAGAGGAAGTGCGGTAAACCACCGACATTTCTGTTTCTGTCGGCCAGAACATAAGCCATGGAGACAGGTTTCCCTGCGCCATCAAGCACCCGTCCGGAGATCTTGATCAGCTCGTCGTTTTTCTTCTGGTTTCTTCTCGCGGCCTCACGCAGATCAAGGACCGTAAAGTCAGCAGCATATTCTTTCATTCCGGCAGAAGATATTTCAACAGGCTCGCCGGAATGGCGATCGTCTTTGCCGAGAGGGCCGAATTTTCCACCCCCTTTTCTGTCGATGGCGATCAGCCAGTATTTTCCGTCCGGCAGTTCAACCCGGTAAAGACCATCCCGGGCGGTCCGGTTTGAAATAAAGTCAGCGGGCCTTTTTACATTGCCGGAATCAAAAACATACACCTCGGCGCCTTCCACCGGGCGATCGGCAAGATCGGAAATCCTTCCTTTCAGGACAAAGGTGGTTGCCGAAGCGACCGAAACACGATCGAAAGGAAACATGAATCCTGAAACCAAAACCAATGACAACGAGAACTTAACCAGAAATTTTACCATAGCAATCACAGTCCCGGAAGGTCCAGAGGGTGGTCAAGAACAGGTTCAAAAACAACCTTGCCGATGCCAGGTTCCTGTCTGCCGTCAAAGATCCGGTCAAGAGGGTTTTCTCCACCCCACCAGTTGCTTCCGGCCTGAACATCCTCTTTGTTGAAATCACCCATCCGCATGTCGTAGCGCTCATTTTTATGGATGTTGTTATGGTAGATCTTCATCCCTGAACCACCTTCCCGGACAAAAATCCCGATCTCGTTTTCAACGATTTCATTTTCAAAGAGATTCATCCTGCCAAGAAAAGACCTGATGCCGATCCGGTTATGGATAAATTTTGACCGGCTCAAGTTCACCGGGCCGCTCCGGAATTTGATCCCGATATCATTGTTGGTAAAACTGCAACCGGTGATGTCGATTGCCACGAAATGGACATGAAGCCCCCACTCGGCATATTCGAAATCACAGTTTTCGATGCTGCTCCCTGTGGCGCGCTCAAGCCTGATCCCAAGCCAGTCGGAAGGACCATCTTTGGTTTGGGAAGTAAAAAGGATTCTCTTTCCGGGAGTGCCGACCGCCTTGAATATGCCGCCATCGACCAGTATTCCGGCCTCATCATCGGTGAACACCAGAGTGCTCCCCGGCTTTACAGACAGAACCCTGTCTTTGGCGACAGTCATCATCCGGTCAATATGTACGATGCCTGAAAAAGAGGTGTCGACCCTCACTTCATTAAGAGGCCATTTGAAAGTGACAGGTTTTTCCAGTCGGGGTTCATAAACGACCTCCCCCAGAGCGGGGTCATCATGGACATCGAAAATTTCCTTGTCGAGATCGCTGTTCCCCCACCAGTTGCCTTCGGCAGAAATCCGGTCTCCACCTTCAAGACCGATGGCATAGATGCCGTTATCGACAATATTGTTGCGGGCAATCGTCCCGGTGAAAGAGGTGATCCCGACACCCCGTTCAGTGTTGTCGGCGATAAGATTTTCGCTGATCTCCGCCCGGGTATCCCTGACACTGATCCCGTTCACCCCGTTTCTGATAACCGCATTGCTTCGCAGGATGAGGTTGTCGGAATTCCTGACCAGAAATCCCGACTCCAGATTGCCGCTCACCACATTCGCTGAGAATTCACCGTATACCGTATCGGCAATGATCAACCCCACCCGGTTACCGGCGGAAAGATTGCCGGTGACCAGCGAGGTTCCTTCACGAACCCTGAGACCGTCCCATGAATTATTCGCAAAGACATTGCCCGAAGCCTGAAGATTCAGCCTGAAGAAATTGGCCCCGTTCATATTGCCGATGATCTCATTGTCCCTGAAAATCAGATCCGAGTCCCGGGCCTGAATCCCGCTCTTGTTGCCGTAGAACTGGGTGCCGATAATCGAGACCACTGATTCCTGGAACTGGGCGCCACGATAGTTGTTTTTCAGTACGGAATTGTGAACCGCAACATTCGAGAAGTGAAAATGCACCGCGCGATAGGCATCTTCGATCCGGCAGTATTCAAGGATATTCTGGGCCTGATCACCGCCCAGGATGTTGATTGAATCCCAGTCACCCATCCTTCGCACCTTTTCTCCGGAGCGAAAAATTATCGGCTGGTCGGGAGTCCCCTTGGCGACAATCATCCCCTGAATCTGAATGCCATTTTCACCAATACCGTCATTATTGGTATCTCTTTTAGTGAACTCGACAACGGTACCCGGCATGATGATCAGACGACTGTCCGGCGGCAGGCGCAACTGGCCTTCCACCCGGACTCTCCCCCGCCACTCGGTATAAGAAGTCAGCGCCTCATCGCGGTACACCGCGGTTACCGGGATATCCCCCGCCTCATAAGACCTCCCGGCAAAGGCAACTGCAGAGGCATTCCCGGAAAATCGATCCTGTTTGCTGTTGTCCTTGAATTCGACGCCGCTTGCCAGAAAAAGCCCCGGAGAATCGAACAGGGAAAGACCATACTCATTATTTTTGATCCTTGAAGAACCAATCTTCAGCGTCGATTTCGGGCCATAGGCAACAATCCCGTAACGGTTATTGGTAATTCCGGAGTCCGAAATGTCCGCCTCGCCGTCCATGACAGTCAGACCGGCTTCTCCATTTTCCAGAATACAGTTCTTCAGCGAGACCTTGCCGCCATCATCAACGATCAGTCCGGCCCAGCGATCGACCTTTGTTTCATCGGTGTTTGTAAATCGGATTCTCCGGTCAGCCGTCCCTTCCGCTTGCAAGCTGCCCCGGACCAGGATCTCCGTCTGATGAGAAAGATATTCAGGATCAATCCGGGTCCCTTCCGACGGATGAACCCTGATGATGGTTCCCGGAGCGACCCTCAAGGTGATCCCCGGAGGAACAACCACATCTTCCCGCAGCTCGACCACCCCCTGCCAGGAGGTATCAACGGAAAGGACCTCTCCCTGCACAGGCACAGCAAAAAACAAGGCCTGAAAAAGAAAAGGGATGGCGAATCGTTTGAATATCAAGATCATTAATTCCTTTAACTGATTTACCTCTAACAGAGAACAGAACATTGCTCGGAAGATGCAGCGTTTGCCCCGGAGACGATCAGTATTCCCTTACAGCTACAGAATCCTGTTTGCTGACAAACTTGATCTCAACCCTGCGATTCTGTTTCCGCCCTTCTTCTGTATCGTTCGAGGCGACAGGATGATCAGCGCCATGCCCAACAGTTGTCACCCGCTGGGACATCACTCCTTTTTCCGCTAGAAAGTTGGCAACCGCTCTGGCCCTTTCACCGGAAAGATCTTTGTTGATTTGCAGACTGCCGACATTGTCCGTGTAACCGCTCAATTCAATCGCCAGATCATCCCTGCCCTTCAGGAAAGAAACCCAGCGTTCAAGTTCACTGAATGAACTTTCATCAAGAACCGAACTCCCCGAAGAGAAAAGGATATTGTTCAGAGATGTTCCTTTTTCAAATTGCGGAGCGCCGGTCGTTCCCTGGATGGATGATTTGATCGCCTCCGGATCAGGAACACGGTACATGAAAATATCGGCGCCACTGACAACTTCTCCGCTGGTCCCACTAACGGTCAAAGCTCTGCCGCCGGTATCATCAGCCAAAACCCCCGGAGGCGGGCTCCCGGCGCTGAATATTGAGGGCGTTGCCAGACCGGTGGATGACTTTATCCCATAAGTACCGACGTAATTTCCGGGGTGGGGCCTGCCGCCGGCAATAGTTTCTCTGGAAACCAGAAAATAAACACCCCCGGCGGGGAGTTTCAGGTTATAGAAACCATCCTCCCCGGTTCTCTCTGAAATAAAGCCGGGGCGGGGAATGTTGAGCTGCGATTTACCGAGAACGATCACCCCGGGAAAAGGCGCGCCATTCTCATCTCTTACAATGCCGTTCACGGTGAAAAAATCTGCCCTGCGGATAAATTTGTCCGGGGAAAACCCATTAATAATTCCAACATCAATATCACGCCCCTGGTCAATGCTGAAAGTCCGCAATGACTCCTTGCCAGTCCCGGCAAAAAAGAATTTTTCATCACCCCTTGGAGGTCCGGAGCCGGCATCGGGCGTTCTTATCAGAATGCCTATATAATACTCACCATTATGGAGCCTGGTCTTAAATCTGCCGTTTCCATCAGTTCTGGTTAAAAACTCCGGAACCCGGCGCATCGCCCCTTCCACCGGAGGGGGACCGTTCTTGCTTGAAAAAAATGAGATAATGGCATTGGGGACTGGCTGGCCGTCAACATGAATATCGCCACTCAAGGTCCCCAGTTTTTTGAGCATGAATTCCGGGAGAACCGCATGGAGATCGGCAGGGAGGAAGAGAAAATATGCCAGCATAAACAGTGGCAGGATTTTACGCATTAGATACCCCGGGCAAACTGAACAACACGAATCGCATCAAAAAAAATACTCCATCAGGAATTATCGTTAAATACTATATCCTCGTCCGACATTGTCAACAAGATATCAGTCCCGCAAGGGAATTATCCGTTCTCTATTTAAATCCCGCGGTCTCGAAAGCAATCTCTGCCGCCCGGTGTGACGCTCCGGGGCCACCAAGATCGGCGACCACCTTTTCAAGACCGGCAAGCATCTCCGCCCGCAACTCCTGGTCGCAAATTGTGGCAAGCAGCTCGGAACATATTTTTTCAGGGACCGCATCATGCTGCAACAGCTCGGGAACGACCTTCCTGCCCGCCACCAGATTCACCAGTGAAGCAAATTCCACTTTGATCAGCTTTCTGCCAAGGAAATAGGAGATCGGCGAGACACGGTAGGAGACCACCATGGGCACCTTCAGGATAGCCAGCTCAAGAGTCACCGTTCCTGATGCGGCGAGAACAGCGTCACATGCCGACATCAGACCATACCTGTCATCACGGGAGATCCTGATATCCAGGCCGCAATCGGATAATCCGCATTGGGCAAATACGGAATCCTCAAGTGCTTCAGCCGCCGGTATCAAAAATGTTGTCTTGCCGATTTCTTTTTCAAGGAGTCTGGCACCTTCCAGGAAAAGAGGGAGCATGGCCTGGACCTCTTTACGCCGGCTTCCCGGCAGCAGCCCGACAACGTGCCCCGGATTTTCCGGATCAATATTCAGAGATGCAAGCAATTCCCGGCGATTCTTCTCCGGTTTCACCGTATCAAGAAGCGGATGTCCGACAAAATCCACGTCCATCCCCCATTCCTGATAGAATTTTTTCTCGAAAGGCAGAATCACCGCCAGACGATCAACCAGACGTTTTATTTTTCTGACCCTGCCGCTCCGCCATGCCCAGACCTGGGGACTGATATAATAGAAAACAGGAATTCCTGCCGCCTTGGCCCTTTTGGCCAGCATCATATTGAAATCCGGGAAATCAATCAGGATCAGGAGCGCCGGTTTTTCCTGCACCATCCAGTTCTCCAGAATACGCAAAGCCTCTCTGATATCAGCCAGATGGTTAAAAACCTCAAAAAGCCCGACAACGGAGACCCTGGAGGCATCATAGAGAGACTTCATTCCCTGAGAGACAAGGGCAGCACCTCCCATCCCGGTAACATCAAGATCAGGGGCCACATTCCGCATGGCTTTGATCAGATTGGCCCCATGCATGTCACCGGAGGCCTCCCCGGCAACGATCATTATCTTTTTATCCGCCATTAAATCCGCCCGAACCGATCAGAGACCGAAATGGTCCTTGTGCGAAGCGAGATGCGCGTTGATCTGACTGATGATTTCCGTGGCAATCTTCAATGCCATTTTTCCCTCTATGCCAGAAACTCTGGGTTTGGTTCTGGAGCTCACATTGTCGACAAAATCCCGCAGTTCCATTTCAAGAGCATCTTTTTCAACGTAACATGAATTAAAAACCTCGCGCCTTGGCATCCCTTCACTGTCAAGTTCCGGAAGTTGCTTGATCACCGTCAGTTCTTTTTTTCCGTAATCAACCGAAATAAAAGAATGCGGTTGAAACACTCTCAGCCTTCTGATGTTATCCCTGGAGATGCGGCTGACGGTCACATTTGCAGTACAGCCGTTTTCAAAAATCAACCTGGCATTGGCAATATCGGTCGTCTGGGTGACAACCGGCAAGCCGACGGTATGGATGGTCTGGATCGGAGAATCAACAATATTCATAATGATATCAATATCATGGATCATCAGATCAAGGACCACGTCCACATCAAGCGCCCGGTTTTTAAACATGTGGATACGGTGCGATTCGATAAATAAAGGTTTTGTCAGATACTCTTCCATGGCAAGGACTGCCGGGTTGAATCTTTCAAGATGACCGACCTGAAGAATCCGGCCCCGTTCGGAAGCGATGCTGATCAGCTCATCGGCCTCGGCAACTGTGGTGGTCATCGGCTTTTCAAGCATCACATCAACCCCTGCCTCCAGACATTCTTTGCCGATCCGGTGGTGCAGACTGGTCGGGACAACAACGCTGACTGCATCAACCTCTTTGAGCAGAGATCTGTAGTCCGTAAAAGGCCTGGTGTTGTTGGCGAGGGCAACCGATTCCGCCATCTTCGGATCCACATCGGAAACACCGCATAATTCGACATGATCCATGGCGGCATACTTCTGGGCATGAAATTTCCCAAGATAGCCTACACCAATCACTCCAACTCTGACTTTCTTCATTTCCAACGCCTCAACTATTTTCAAACTTTTGACCGGGATATTCAGGAACAAAGGAGATTAAGGCAATTTCCAGACGGGGACAAGACTTTATTAAACAATCAACGCTGTTTTTCCGGCTTAAATCGCTTTTTTTGACCATATCTGAATTTCTGTAAAAAAAAAACCGGACCAGAGCCGTCACCTTCAGCTTATTATCAGACAGAGACAGGATGCACAGTCCAGCCGCAGGATAAATATGGATATCTTCCTGAAATCACCAATCTTCAGGCGGATGTTCCACTGCTATAAACAATAAAGTTGGTGAATATCTGCCTCCATGATAATATCTTTGTTGATTTTCAGATGAGGTTCTCATAGGAAACATGTGACTGTCGGACCATAAAACCAATGCTTACAGAAAACTCAGTGTCACACATCTCTTGCTGCGCAACAGAGCGGAACTTCCGCCCGAATTGAGCCACATTCATCCTGGAGACCTCATTGCTACCACCAGCCCCTGCCATTGCCAGATCATATTAATAAAATGAAAAAAACCGTCCCTGTCATTTTTATTGTACTGGTATTTGTCGGGCTTCTCTGTTTCTCCCCGCAACTTCTGAAAATCAAATCGATAAAAGACAAGGCTGTAAACCGCATCTCGGTCGAAACCGGGTGGGCCCTAGATACAGAGCGTTTTCATTGGCGATGGCTCCCCCTGCCCCATGCGGCTCTCTACGACACATCGATCAACAAGGAAGGGGTGAGTATACATCTGCCCGAAACACGCATTTTCCCTTCCTGGAAGTCGCTGATTCGCGGGAAAATTGAATTTGGGAAAATATCTCTTTTTTCCCCTCTTCTTGAAATCAACAACCCGGACTTGCTGAGCTTTCAACATTCCTCAAACCCTTTCACCACCGGGTCAATACAAATAATTAACGGGCAACTGACTTTTCCCGGCAGAATTCTCCCGCCCGGGGTCACTCAGGCTCCCCCCGTTGTCATATCCGGGATTGAGGCAACTCTTGCCTTTTCAGGGGACAGGATCGACTTCGGATATTCCGGCAGCTCCTCTCTCTGTAATATTCTTGACATCCAGGGCTTCTACAGTCGAACGGACGCCGGATACCGGATTGACTACGAACTGGCCGGCCTAGATGTGCAGAAAATCATCCCTGCGCTTCTCGACGGCAGGCTGGTTCCGTTCCGTTCAATGCTGAACCTGCGCGGGCATCTCGAAGGAAACGGGTTCAACCGTTATATTGTAGAAGCCGACGGGGATTTCCCGTGTTTCGCCTCTCCTTCGGACATCGACTCACTGTTCCTCAATTGCGGAACTGCTCGTTTCCGGATCGAAAAAAACGAAGAGAATCTCCAGATCGATATAGACGAACTGCAGCTTAAAACCCCCGAGCTGACTCTCTCCGGCAGAATCGCCAGGCTGCATGAAAATGTTGATCCGGACAGTTCACTAAATGATGAAAGTCCTCTCTGGTTGATCGATCTGGCCGGCAGGGATCTTGATCTGACCTCCATCAGAAAAACGATCCTGACTCTCTGGGGTGACAATCATATTGCCCGGACAGTATGTGAAATTGTTCTCGGAGGCAGAGCAAAAACCGCCTCATATTATTTCAAGGCTCCCCTCAAAGGATTCGATCATATAGAGAATATGACAATAAAGGCCGACGCCGATGGAGTAATAGTTCTGCCTCCCATGACAAACCTGCACCTGACAGATGCCAGCGGGCCTATTGAAATCAAGAATGGATTTCTGACCGGTGCCGGACTCACCGCGCAACTCGGGAAGAGTATGGGCAATAACGGTTCGTTACTGCTTGATCTCACCGGCAAAACGGAGGCCTTTAAACTTGATCTCGATATCAAGGCTGATGTTTCTGATCTGCCGAAAGTCTTAATCGATCTTGTCGACCATGATCAGTTCAGAAAAGAAACAGGCCGTTTTGTCAATTCGAATGGATGGGCGAAAGGGCATCTCAAGATCGGCGACACGCTGGATAACCTTCAGGTCAACGTCCTGGTTGACTCGATGAATGTCAAAACTAAAAACAGCCATCTTCCCTGGCCGATTCTTCTCAATGGCGGGCAACTGAAAGTGGAACCGCACAAAGTTTCCTGGATGAACGCCAGGGGCAGTATCGGCCCCCATCTGATTCAGAGATTCTCGGGCAATGTGGACTGGAGCAAGGATATTTCGTTCTCGGTGAAATCACTGGAATCATCAATAGACAGCACTCCCCTCCTCAGAGAACTCAAACGCAAGGCAATCATCCCCGTGTCTGTTGCGGACAAACTGGAAAATATTGAAGGTCCGTTGAACTTGACAAGTACAACCGTGAAAGGAAAATTTTCCGATCCGGCATCATGGTCATATTCCTGTCTCCTTTCAAGCAGCGGGTCCAGGTGGGCAAGCAACCTGCTTCCCCACCCGATATTTGCGGAAAATCTGCAACTGAAAATCACTGAGAAAACGATCGGCATTGAAAACTCAAAAATCTGGTTTATCGAGCAACCGATAACCGTATCCGGAGAATTGACTCATACCAGGCTTACCGACTTGCATGGCTGGTTGAAATTCAACGGGACGATCCGGGAAACATCTGCAGAGTGGCTGAAAAGCAAAAAACTGTTCCCTGAAAAGTATTTCCCGAAATTGCCGTGTACCCTGAAAGACCTGAAAATAAACTGGGCCCGTGATGAAGTATCGCTCACCGGAACAATCGCCGCCGGACTTGGTGTTGGTGATTCACCAACGGTCAGAATTGATCTTGTCGATAATACAGACAGATTTGTTATCAACGAACTGGTATTTTCATCCAAAACAGAAATCGGCAAACTGAACCTTGAATATTTCAAAGACGACAGCAACCGTTTCAAACTGAAATGGCAGGGTTTCGTCAGTTCTTCAACAGTCAGAAAGCTCCTGCCTTATAACCTTCTGAGGGCAGAACACCTTGAAGGAGATTTTTCTCTTCTCCTGCCCTTTACAGGAAAAACAAGCCCTTTCAACGGCTGGCTCCGGACAAGTGAATACAAAAAACCTGACAAAAGCGATTCCAGGGGGTTCACACTTAAAAAATTGGACATTGCATCAACTGATGACCTGAATATAACCATCAGGCCATCTCTGTTTGCGACAGGAGAAAATGATTTCGAGATATCCGGGACGGTTGGGATCTCAGACAACCTGCTGGATCTGGCCCTTGCTCTCAGGTCAAAAAAAATCAACAAAGAGGCCATTGGCGAAGTGCTGGAGAGCGTCGGAAAGTCTCTAGGTGAGGACAGTGATAAACAAACCGATTCCCCCCCTGTTCAGACCACCGGCAGAATTAATTTCCAGATAGACCGTTTTGAATCTGCCCCCCCGCCTGACCAGAACACGGCAAAACAACCGGGGAACAGATATATTGTCTCCCCGTTCCAGGGATTCGTTACCCTCCATCCCGAAAGCAACTACTCACTGAATGTCAGATCTTCAAAGGTATGCGGTCTTGATATTTCCGGAACATTTCATTCCACGCCGTCCCTGGGAGACAACTCTTTCAATATCTACACCGACAGTGCCTCCCCGCCACTCCTGCAGGAGACCCTGCCATGTTTCGGGATACAACAGGATCTCATTGAGGGGTCGTTTCATGCCGATATCAACGTCAGCGGAACTCACGGTATCTGGACTGGCGGGGAGGCAAACATATATTCAGAAAACGGTTTTATCAAACGTTTGGGTTTTCTCTCAAAGGCTTTCAGCATCATAAATCTTACCGATCTTTTTCAGAAAAACACCTTGCCTGATATGGCCAACGAGGGGTTCACCTACTCCAGATTCGACATCAAAAGTTTCATCAGGGACAATAAGGTTTTCATTGAAAAAGGTGTCTTGAAGGGTTCGGGGTTGAATCTCTTCACCCAGGGAGAATATGATCTGGGCTCACACCAGGCTGACTTGACCATGATGGTGGCGCCACTCAAAACAGTTGATGCAATTGTCACCAATATTCCTTTGATCGGCAAGATCGCCGGCGGAGCAGACAACGCCCTGATATCAATACCGGTAGGAATAAAAGGGAATCTCCACGATCCGGCAGTCACTCTTCTGCCTCCCGGGGCAATCGGGAAAGGGTTGTTCAATCTGATAACAAACACTCTCTCCCTGCCGTTTACTGTTTTCAGTCCTCTGACCAAGGAAGTTTCACCCTGAACATCCTGCTTCCCCCTTAACGATATTCTCTGCCAAATTCAAGATCATCTTGATATTGATCGCTCTGGAAGTTACTATCGTCGATTGATAAACGAAACCGGTGGTACAAATCATTTTTAATGGAAGAAACAGATGCTTGTTAAAGATATCCTGGAAAAAGAGAAAACATCATTCAGTTTCGAGTTCTTCCCCCCTAAAACCGAGGAAAGCTGGAACGCCCTTTTTTTTCATATCAAAGACCTGATGCCGCTGAAGCCTTCCTATGTCAGCGTCACCTATGGTGCAGGCGGGTCCACCAGGGACAACACCCATGATCTGGTTGTCAGGATTAACAAGGAAACCGATCTGACTGCGGTATCACATCTTACCTGCGTCGGTTCAACCAGAAACGAGATGAAATCCATCCTTGAAAATTACTCGGCTTCCGGAATCAGCAACATTCTGGCCTTGCGCGGTGACCCCCCCAAGGGACAGACCGGTTGGCAGGAAACCCCGGATGGTTTCAAATATGCCGCAGAACTGGTCGGATTTATCAAAAAGAATTTTCCGGGAATGTGCATCGGCGTTGCCGGGTTTCCCGAAGGACATCCTGAAACGCCGAACCGACTCAAAGAGATAGAATTTCTCAAGGAAAAAGTCGATGCCGGAGCTGATTACATAGTCACCCAGCTTTTTTTTGAGAACAGGGACTTTTACGATTTCCGCGAAAGGTGCCTGCTTGCCGGAATCAATGTCCCCATTCTGGCTGGAATCATGCCGATTACAACAAAACACGGAATGATCAGAATGGCCGAACTGGCCGGTGGGGCCAGATTGCCGGCAAGGCTCCTAAAGTCAATTGATAGGGCCCAGGATGATAACTATGTTGAAAATGTCGGCATCCATTGGGCAACGGAACAAGTGCGAGACCTGCTGGACAATAATGTGAAGGGCGTTCACTTTTACACATTGAATTCTTCCGAGGCGACCCTTAAAATCTACGAATCACTTGGCGTCACCTCTTCCTCCCAGCTTGTTTGATATGCCATGACCATCGTATGCCCAGAATGCGCTACTCCCTACCGGTTACCGACCGGAATAGCCCCGGCACAGAAATCTGCCGCAAAATGTAAAAAATGCGGCACCAGAATGATCATTTCTCCGGGAACATCTGAATCTACCGGCGCAGACACCTTGACAGTTCAGGAGACCATCTCAACCGACTCCGGTGTGGAATTACCTGAACATCAAAACGAAGCCTGTTCAGCAAACGAGTCTGCATCCGCAGAAAGTACTCATGAGGAATCAGACAAGAATGAAAACCCCATTGATATCCTGACTGATCCGGAAGAGATCACTTCCTTATATCCCGACTTACAAAGTCTCCCTCCCGACAAATTCAGGTTTGCAGATATTTTCAAAAAAAACAGAACAGGCCGGTATCGGAACAGTAACAACAAATTTAAAGTAAAACTGCTGAAGGCAGTCGGCAGGATCTTGACAGAAAACTTGCTGCTGAATAACGAGTATGTTTTGAACATTGCCAGGGGAAGCGCCTATTATCCAGCCGAAATCCCTTATGCAAACGGACTGCTCACTCTGCCGACAAATTATTATGCGATTGTCTGTACAAATTTCCGGTTGCTCTTCATCAATGTGGATTGCAGGGTGAAAAAGCCAACCAGGTATCTCTATCAGATCTTTTACGAAGAGATTGTACGATTGAGTCGCGGCATGTTCTTCACTTCTCTGATCGTACAGACCAGAAACGGAAACTCGTGGAATTTCACCACTGTTCGCACCTCCCTGTCACGAGAAATCAGAGACCTGATCATCAAAAGAAAAAAAGAAGGGGCCTCAGGAATTTTTGATGGTATCTCCAGATGGCATCTCTGTCCTGCATGCTATACTGCGATCACCGGCCAGCCATCAAGCTGTCCAGGTTGTAAATCCTTATTTAAAGATCCTGCTCAGGCCTGGAAAAGATCCATACTGTTGCCGGGTCTCGGCAGTATTTATCTCGGATACAGATCTCTGGCAATCACCGAAATCTTGCTCTATATTGCTTTCTGGTTTCTTCTTATATCCCTGGCATATTTAAAACTGCCCGGGATTGTCCCAATATCAGTTTTTCTCATCGCTGTTCTGCATGGGACGGCAGGTTTCATGTCTTTGAAACTTGCCCAAAAAGGGCTTATTGTCCATTCAGCAACTGGGTCGGGTTAACAGACGACAGAAAACCTGGATGATGACAATTCACCGCCCCGGCCATCTGAATCGGCTGTTGGAGGAAGTGACGGTGACAATTTGTTGAAATCAGAGTAAATACAGGTATAATTAGCGGCAAATCGTTTTAATCTGATCGGAGGATCAAGAAAATCATTGTCGAGGGAGAGGCGCCAATGCATGAGTTATCCATTCAATCCGAGAGAAGGCAACACCAGCGAGTTAAAGTAAAGAGTGGTGCATACACCATGAACTCAACCAAACCCGGTCTCATCGTTGACATTGGTTTGGGAGGGCTGTCGTTCCGCTATATAGACCGTAAAGATTGGCCGGAAGAATCCCACACTCTGGATATCGTTTCCGGTGAAGATGAGGAATTTCGTCTCGAAAACATTCCTTACCGTGTTGTTTCGGATTACGAGACAAGAAGCGACATCGCCTATGAGAAGATGATCGTCAAAAGAAGGAGTGTTGCGTTCGGCCCTCTTTCAAATGATCAGAAGATGAAATTACAACAGTTTATTGATTTGAATCAGGCAACTTTCAACTGACACAAAAGCTCCATTTAAATGACGGAAAATCAACAACAACATCTTCGCGAATTCATTATCGCGCCTTGACTTTCCCCCTCTCTCTGTTGTATTATGTACAGTGGTTATAAAGAAATTTTATAACTGAAATTTTGCACACGCGTGGGGGGGGATGGCATTCATCATGCCAACAGGGGAAACTAATCATTCAAAAGCTAAAGCCTTTTTGTCGCTCACGGCTGCAGCTCTTTTTCTTTTCATCGGAAACGCAGTTGCCTTAGCGGCTGTCTCGGGTGCATGTGTGCTGTGTCATACAATGCACAACAGTCAGAACGATGCAGAACAGGCCCACTCAGGCGCCGGGGCCGGCTGGGACGGGTCAAACGCACTTACTTCCGGGACGAGTACCTCACCAATTGCAACCCTGCTTAAATCCGACTGTATCGGCTGCCATTCCTCCACTACCGGTTCCACCAGAGTTGACATGAACGGCTCGGGCAACCTGGTTCCCATCGTTTTTAACACCGGGGGTTATCCTGGCACACCGCTAGCCGGCGGAAACTTTTATTTCACCTCCACCGGCGCTGCCGGAAACAATTACGGCCATAACGTGCAGGGAATTGCCGACCCTGAAATCGACGGCATGGCTTGGGCCCCCGGCGATGTGGTCGGTTGTTCAGGCAGTTGCCATCAAAGCCTGGCCATAGCCGACCCAGTCGGTAGTTCACGTCCGACCGCGCAGACCATCTATAACGGCTGCCGGGGATGTCATACTCGGACCAGTCACCATAACGGCGCCGACACCTCCTATCGCTTTCTCGGTGGTCACCCGGGCGGCTCGATCGGCGAAGTCCGGGGCATTGAAGACCCCGACTGGGAATATGAAACCGCTACGGATCACAACCTCTATCTCAGGTCCGATCCTTCGTTAACCGATCCTCTGAGCATCGGTCGCTTCTGTGCCGGCTGTCATGGCGCCTTTCACGCCCAGGGCGTAATTGATCCGATATTCGGCGTGGTTAACGGTGGTGATCCTAACACAGATGATATTGCCGGAAACAATCCCTGGTTAAGGCATCCTTCCAATGTGAATATCCCCAACAATGGCGAGTACGCCGCAATAATCGGCAGCACGTACAATCCTACCGTACCTGTCGCCAAGCCCCTCGCCGGAAACCCCTCCACAGTTGAAGCTGGCGACCAGGTCATGTGTCTCTCCTGTCACAGAGCGCATGCCTCCCAATATCCTGATGCTCTGAGATTTCCATACAACACCATGACAGCACATAACGGTACCGGGAATGTAACGGATGGTTGTTTTTACTGCCATCGGGAGAAAGACCTGCCCTAAAGCAATAAAAATCGATTCATAACACAAAAAAAAAACCGCCCTGTTTGGGGTGGTCTTTTTTTTACAAATGGCCCCTTTTCTCAAAATCACAGGTATTTGTCTTCTGCTACAGACTTCAAACACCAAGAGAAGGCTTTTTTATTGGAACAGGAACCCGGCCGTAAGCAGAATTCGGCATTAAAAACGTCCGGTACAAGGCGAGGGGAATCCAGGGTACTTAGAACTTATCCGTAAATAAAATGGGTGTTATCTAAATAATATGTTATAATTCCGACAAGTTAGCTAAATACAACCTGGAGGGATTATGGCTAAGATTCAATCTTGGGAAGTTTCCGATACCTTTTGGGAGAAAGTTGCTCCGCTGATTCC
>JAHJIQ010000055.1 GCA_018823285.1 Pseudomonadota bacterium | reverse complement strand
CCAGGGAATCTTTGAGCTGGTCGGCCGAAATACTCACCATATCGGTCTCCATGGGCTGCTCTTCAACCACCCAGATTTTCATCCGGGGACCTTCCGGAATATAGATGCCGGCCCAGACATCTCCTTCGGACCTTTTTAACCGGGCCGTCATGTAACGCTGGGGGGGATAATAACCGATGGTATCAAGCTGAATTTCCGGCCCACATTCTTCGTTAGCGCATTTGAAGACCACCTCAAAGCCTGCCTTCTTCAAGGAGAGTTCGTAATTGCGCATCCGTTCAAGGGAGGAGCGGTCACCCGGATCCTGATATTCAACTTTTGTAACTTTGCCTGCGAGCTTTTCAGTTTTGACCGAGTTATCCGCCTGAACTTTGCTAACGACCAGCAACTGCTCATCAAACTCTTTGACTTCCCGGCCAATTAAAACCGACCCCTTGTATGCAGAAATCAGTGGATGCCCTTCATTCTCCGCAAGGGCTTTTGGAGTCTGAATTGTCAACCATGCAGCAAGGGCTACGGTGGCAATGATCGTTGCCTGTCGCCAGAATATTGCTACAGACCGCTTGAATCCTTTTCGACCAGGCCGTTCCATCTGAACACCTCCCTGTATGCGCTTTTATAATATGGACAATTTCCCAATATGTTTGCCGGGCCGGTGTCTGCGCCAGAGAAACATGCTGAAAATCATAAAACCACTGCCGAAGAAGTAACTTCCAGGATAACTTCACGGCCAAATAAACAAGGCCCGGATCAGAGTCGAAAACCCTAAACTGAAAATGAATAAGGCCCTCAAAAGGAGCGCTTAATAATACCACTTCGTGGTACATTCCTGCAATGCCAATAATATGCTCAGAAAAGGGATCGGGGCCGATTGTGGCCGGGGTCTGGTCTTGAAATGCCACAGAGCATTACAAAATGTTGCAATTCAAGACCTGACCCCACGCCTCAAAATGTTGCAATTCAAGACCTGACCCCACGCCTTGAATAGGCGGCCGCAATTCGCCTGCCGCAACACACCTGAAGAACACACATTGGCAGCCAGGAGGTTGTTTAGCAAAATCAATAAAACCAGTACACCCATAAGCTATTGAAACAAAACAATTTTTTTTCAGAATAAAGCAATAAGGAAGTTGGCATGAAATCCCCCGGCGGCAGGTATCTTCCAAAGGAGGGATGTGGTGATTCGCCGGCATTACTGTAAAAACTTTCAGGAGGAAAGAATCGAAATACCGTCCCTTCTTATAAGATACAGCACATGTGCTCCCCTGATTAATTTGCCAGGGTTATCTTCGTGCTGCTTCGACCTACCTTGTTACTGATCAGGTCCTGGACAATGCCGATCATCTTATAATCACCGACCGGGTCCGAGTTGTCCAGAATCAGAGCAAGCTCCGGCTCTGTCAGCACAAAAGCCGGTTGCGCCGGGGCTCGACCCGCAACATTTGCGTACCGGGGTTGATTCACCATCGGTTTGCCGAATGGGTCCAGCAGAACTATTGAGATCACATAGGAAAAATTTCCGTCACTGTCCGGGGTAAGCCCGGTGACCAGAAATGAGGTGCTGGTCTCCTGGTTTGGCTTTACCTCCTTCAGAAGTTTCAGGCCTTTTTTCTGGTCGGATGGTGCGTTCAGCCATTCTCGGGCATAGTCAGGCGAATCCGAGGTCACGATCAACAGCATCAGGTCGCCGGCAACTTTTGGTTCCGGGTATATGGTTTCCACAAGAGGGGCAGCAACTGTTTCCGGCACCGGATCAGGTTGTTCTTCCGGGATGATTTCGACATCCGCATTGACGACAGCCGGCTCCAGGATGGTGACAAGCAATCCCTCCGGCTGTTCTTGTACCGTGTACTCAAACAATCCTTCAAGACCGGAATCAAAAACCACTCTGAACCCTTTCCCCCTCGGTGCCGTTCTGACCCGGGCAAGAGCGGTTCCTGCCTCTTGGGCAGGGATCGGACCCGCCAGTCGCACATTCCTGATGTCTAAATACATACGATCAGGGCGACCTGCCTTCACATTTTTTTTAAGTTCAACTTTCCGGTAATTCTTTATAGTTCCGTCTGCTTTCAGGTAAACTCTCGTTTCCTTATCGGTACGTACAATTTCGATCTCGGACAGGACAACCGCTTCAGCGCTGGCAAGCGCCCCGAAGGATAATAAAACGAGGTGTAGAGACAAGGCCAACAGCGCTGATAATACTCCGGGTAATTTCATGCACTCCCCATTTTCAGAATCGTTTAATCCCGATCTCTGCCCCCCGAATCTTAAGGAGGGCAACCATTTCCGGGTATGTAAGAATCGGCTGGCGAAGCATCCGGGACGGAAATGAAAATAGCCACCACCAAAACATCGAGGATTGCTATTTTCTTCATCGGTCAAACTTCCATGATCGGCCTGTTACTATTTACTTAATGACTGGATATACATCATGAGCGACTGCATTGCTACAGTCTGCTCATTGAGCTTTTCGCCCTTCAGGGGTCCGACTATACATTTGTTTATGATCGCAGCCAGATTGGCTTTTCCCCCTGCGTGTTCCAGACCCTCTCCGTTCGGATGGCAGGTATTGCAATTGATGGCGTTTTGTGAAGCGCCCAGCCCGGGGTTATTGAAAAGTTGCTGCCCAAGCTCAACGGAAACCTCATCTGCAAAAGCAGCGGCCGACATCAGGCAGATGACAAAGGATGTAACGAGAAACGAGATGATTGTTTTCATTCAGACCTCCTGGTTTATTTGTGAAATTGCCTGTGCAAAAAAGAAACACCCCAATATTGCCGGAATCCCTGGCAGCTGAGGAGAAGCTGTTGCCAACAGCACTATAAAATGAATTATATGATAAACGGATAATAAAGAACAAAACTGTTTTTCTGGCCAAGGAAACAGTGACAACAACGCAACACCCCTTCCCGGCAGATCTCCAGGCGTTTGCATGGTTCCGGAGACAAATAATACATCCGTTGCTGGATTCTTAATATTCCGGATGGTATCATGGCATTGATCCAGAGAACTTCTCGTTTGGTGACCACCAACCTTCAGGGCGTTCACCGCTTGATCTTTCCTCATTTTTTTTTCAGGCAGAGTGTACAATGACCAACCCGGGAACACGAAAAACGGCCATCAAAGCAAAAACCCTGCAGCAGTTTATCCTCAACATGCGGAAACTCCCCGGCTATTCGGCCTGCGGGATTCTCACCTGCAAAGGAAGGGTGCTGGCGCGTGACGTGGTCGCCGAACCTGATGACCTGGAACTACTCGGCACCACTTACAACAACCTCTTGCAGCAGTCAAAAAAGGCAGCGGAACATGTGGGCATGCAGGGATGCTCCCAGTTCTCCATCAAAACCCCTGCCGGACGACTGGTTCTGGTTCGCTGTTCAGGAAAAAACGCCATGCCCCATTTCCATCTGCTCGTTGCCCTTGAGGAGGAGTCAGACGTCTCGCATGTCGAACTGGAAATGAATTCGTTTCTGGATCAGGTCCATCATGAATTTTCACAACAGACCTGATCGGGACGTGTTGCCAGACCAAACCCTTCCAGGCCATGCACCGAAATGATCGGCAAATGATCGACGAAAGCCCGTCGCACGGCACTCCGGATCTTGATGTTTTGTACTACCCTTTCTAGTGTCACGTCAACTCTGAACCGTCACATCTTTCTCGTCGTTTTTCGCGCCTCCTGCGTTACCTGTTGGGTTGCATTGCGCTGCTATGCAACCCAACACATGCCTTGCCGGCACAAAAAATGCCTGAGAAATATTATGACATTTCATCCTTGACGCGACACTAGGTTGGTCCCGGAGCGCAGACTATCAGTCAACTCCTCATCGGCGGCATCAAGGCTGAAGGCGATGAAATGAAGCCCGGCAGCGATCAGGTCATCGGCCATATGATCATCGAGATGCATTGAGTTCATCACCAGCCCCACCTTGCGAAGCCTGCAGGACAAGGAGCGCCGGGGAAAACCCGCTTCCTTTCAGAATTGAAATTTCGCAGCTTTTCTAAGAACCCATTCCAGAGGACCATAGGCAAAATGTTTGCACCAGACCGCGGAAAAAACCGCAAAAAACAGACATGAAGCGAGAAAGAAGGCGATGACCGCCGCCAGATAATCATCCCCTGAGAGATTGTCATACAACAGATCGAATACGGAATAGGCAAGAAAGACATGGCCTATATAGATAGTCAGGCTCAACCGGCCAATATATTTTAATGGGCTGAGAATCCTGCAAACCGTTTCATTCCGGCAGCCAACCATGAGCACGGTCAGCAGGAGGAGAGCCGACGAACCGCACGACAGTGCATAGAGCGGGGACAACGGAAAAGCAGTCCGGCTGAGGAGCAGGCTTTGCAGGGTGTCTGCCTCTTCAGGATCAAGCATTCTTCCCATGCGGAGAAGATACTCACTCACCAAAAATAAGCCCGCTGCAGCAAAGGCGATACGGCCGGGAGAAACATTACCGCTCAACATGCGGTTTTTACCAAACCAGATCCCGACAAGGAGAAACGATAACCAGGGAAAGGCCGCATAAGAACCGTTGAACAGAAGATCAACCACGTTCCGGGCAACAATCCCCTGAATCGTGAACAATTCGCTGAGGTCAGGATCCCCGCCGGTCCACCAGTATGCGGCAGCGGCGACCGTAATGATCAGCAGCTTGAGAAGCCAGAGCACTCTTCCCGAACAGGTGATCAGTAACGCACCGACAAACAGGAACAGACCGTAAAAATGGAGAATATCGGCCCGCCAGTAAAGCCACAGCAGATGCCCGACGAAATAGAGAACCAGACAACGCATCAGGATCTGTTTACGGAATAACCGGAGTGCTTCCTTATCCCCAGAATCCAGGGCCTTTCTGCCGAGAAGGGTCAGACCGACCCCGGCCAGCATGATAAAGAGCGCAGCCGCCCTGCCGCAGAGCAGATCCGCAAGATCCATAAAGAAAGAATCCCCCTCGAAGAACTCCAGGAAGATTACGAAATAGTTGACCACCAGCATCCCGAGGACGGCAATAGCCCTGGCGATATCATAACTTTCAATGCGGGTGGCGGGAATCGCCCGCTGTTCGGGCAGGGGAGCAGCGATTCCTGCGCAGGGTGGGACGGGAACAGGACCGAGGACTACAATGGATTGCGTCATCAGAATAGAAGACAGAACAGAAAATGCGACATAAAATTCACCATCCCCGAGGGGAATTGAAAAATGGATGATTCTATTAAATCACCCCACCGGCAAATGCCACAATTATTTTTTCAAAGCTGAATATTGATGGCTTCGTAAAGAATCTTATACATCCAGATTACCTACGATAATCCAACAAGTTAGATGGCACTGCCCATCCTTCTCGTGGCTTTTTACGAGACCGGCAAAAATGTTCGCGCTGCCTCTTCTGGAAATTCCGGGGCAGCCCTTCCCCTGCTGATATCTTCCCGTAATCCGGAAGATGACGCGCAATCCAGAATCTCAAAAGCGCCAGGAGGCGCTCAATGATCCGAAGATGTTGTAATCCCTCTCCGCATCGAACTCCTTGGTCCTGAGAACGTAGGAATAGGTCAGCCGCAGCTGGTTCAGATCAAGAACATATCCTGCCATAAAATCCGCCACCCACACCCTTCGATCGACACTGTGGCTGTCCTTGAAGGTGTTGCCGTCCAAAAAAATATCATGGGCAACCGCCCGTCCGTCCAGGGCGGCAAAAAAATGCCAGCCGACAATCCCGAAGCCGTTGTCCCTCGGGAATGGATCCCTGAAGGCGCTGTTGGTGGCACATCCCGCCCTGATGGGGCAGGAGCCGAAATCGTCCGGTAATTTCCAGCCGTAGCGCACTTCAACTCCGGCATTGCCATAAACGTTCACATTGCCGACCCGGAATCCCAGGTGAGGAATCAGATCAAAATTATAACCGCTCCCACAATCTTTCTGCCAGGTCCGCCATTGTGATTCACAGATCGCCTCAATGGCCACTTCGTTCTTCAGCTGGTTGTCCCACCCTTCCGCCTTGTTGTTACTGAGCAACTGATGGGTTATATTCTGAACCTCTTCACCGAGCGCCAGCGGCCCGACCACCCCGAACTGAAACTCCCAGCTGGTCTTGCGGTTCATGGTACGGCTGTGGAATCCCGTGGCAAAATAGAGATATCCGGCATAGGGTCGGTCTTCGACAATCAGGTCTCTGCGGCTCGTATTTTCCGGAGTATAAATATTGTGGCCGACGGAGAGAGAGACGGCCCGGTTGGTTGCCTTGTCTTTAATAAAAGGCAGGCTGTTGATCAGCGGATAGCTCCATTGCGGCAGATTGGGCTCTTGAAAATCGGTCTCGTAAGGGGTACTCCAGGTCAGTTTCAAGCCGCTGGAATACCCACGATCGGTCCCGGTAAAGGCATCGTTTTCCCAGTAGAGGGTAAAAGTATCAAAGAGTTTCTGCTCCTCTTCCGCCCCGACGATTTCCACTCCGAAAACCAGAAGAAACAGCGCTGTCAACGCAAGGCCAACCTTGATCCATCGGCAATCTCCGACTGAGTATCTTATTGAAATAATTTGCAAAATATCTTTATTCGCGATCTCCTGGCGATCCAATCGATCATTATATCGATTCCAGCGCCCCGCCCTTTTCAACCCCTGATTTTGCAACGACCCGTGACAAACCGCGAACAACATGAGACTTCAAGCCACGTGGACTGCTTTTCTCTTTCCTTGTTCAAATAACCACACAAAGGTTGATCTGAAAATAAAAAACGCCTTGCCGGATAGCACAGTTTACTGGCACAGTAATGACAGATGCTGTTCACCGATAACTATTCGACAATGAAACAAACCCTTTCAACCCTCTATGATTCACTGGTACTGAAGCAACCGGCCGTAACCCTGATCATCACCCTGCTGACGGTTGGTTTCTTTGCCTGGCACATCCCGGACTTCCGGCTGGACGCATCAGGCGACTCCCTGATTCTCGAAAACGACGCCGACCTTTATTATCATCGCCAGATCGCCGAGCGTTACGGGTCCGGTGACGTGCTGGTGGTCACCTATACGGCTGCAACCGATCTGTTTGCGCCGGAATCCCTTGCCGATCTCAAAGGGCTTCGGGACGAACTTGCCCAACTTGAGGGCGTCGCCTCGGTGACCACACTTCTGGATGTGCCCCTGATCTTCACCACCGACATTTCGCTCTCGGACGTGGCCGACAAGGACAAACTGCTGACCCTGGAAAAATCCGGCGTCGACAAAAGAACGGTCGTGACCGAACTCTCTGAAAACCCGCTCTACAAAGGGAGGCTTCTCAGTGAAGACGGAAACACCACCGCCCTCCTGGTCAACCTTCCCATCGACCGGCAATACCGGGAGCTTCTGGCCCGCCGTTACCAGCTCAGGGAAAAAGAATCCCTGGGCACCCTGAGCAGACAGGAAGAGACAGAACTGCACCAGGTCTCAAGCGCTTATCGGCAGAACCTGACCAGGCTGCAGCATCAAGAAAGCCGACTGGTAGATGCGGTCCGGCAGATCATCGACAAACACCGCGGGAAAGCGGAGCTTTACCTGGGCGGGGTGCCGATGATTACCGCCGACATGATCGCCTTTATCGAAAACGACCTGCTGGTCTTCGGGGTCGGGGTCTTCATCTTTCTGGTGATCACCCTTTACATCACCTTCCGCAAGACTCGCTGGGTGTTTCTCTCCCTGCTTTGCTGCAGCGCTGCAGTCATCACCATGCTCGGCCTGCTCGGGATGATGGACTGGCGGGTCACCGTCATCTCCTCGAACTTTATCTCGCTGATGCTGATTTTGACCATGGCTCTTACCATCCATCTGATCGAGCGCTACCTGGAGATCCATGCCAGAAACCCCGGAGTCAACCAGCGCTATCTGGTTCTGCTGACGGTTAAAACCATTGCCCTTCCCTGTTTTTATACCGCCATGACCACCGCAGTCGCCTTCAGCTCCCTGGTGGTCAGCGGGATCAGGCCGGTTATCGATTTCGGCATCATGATGACCATCGGCCTCATTGTCTCTTTTACCCTGGCCTTCATCCTGTTCCCGGCTTCGGTCTGCCTGCTCGACAAAGACACCTCCGGCGCCGGCGAGGATTTCAGTCACCCCTTCACCCTGATTTTTGCCGGGGTGACCAAGAACCACGGCGGGAAAATCCTCATCCTGGCCCTGCTCCTGGCCATTATCAGCGGGGTCGGTATCACCAGGCTCAAGGTTGAGAATCGCTTTATCGACTATTTTCGGGAAAAGACCGAAATATTCCGGGGGATGAGCCTGATTGACCGAAAGCTGGGGGGCACAACCCCGCTCGACCTGGTGATCGATTTCAAAGTTGAGGAAGAGGTCGGCTTCGGCGAAGATGAATTTTCTGCAGATGATGGAGGCGGCACATCAAGATGGTATGCCGACACCTATACCATGGAGGAAATCGAGGAAATCCACGACTATCTGGATGCATTGTCCGAGACCGGCGAGGTCCTCTCCCTGGCAATTTTAGGCAAAATCACCACTCGTTTGAATGACAATATCCCCCTCGGCAATTTTGAACTGGCCATTCTCCATAAAAAAACCCCGGCCGATATCAGGGAAATGCTGGTCGATCCTTACGTTGCAGAGGACATCACCCAGGCCCGATTTACGATGCGGATCATCGAGTCCGGCCATCCGCTTGCCCGGGCTGAACTGCTGACCCGAATCAGGAATTTTCTGGTCGGGGAGATCGGTCTTAAAAGTGAGCAGATTCACTTCACCAATATGTATGTTTTGTATAACAACATGCTCGGCAGCCTCTTCCGCTCACAGATCATGACCATCGGCCTCGTCTTTCTGGGGATTGTGTTGATGTTTCTGGTGCTTTTCCGCTCCCTCTCCCTCGCCCTGATCGCCATTGTCCCGAATATGCTGCCGGTGGCGGTGGTCCTGGGCGCCATGGGCTGGCTCGGAATCCCCCTCGACCTGATGACGATCACCATTGCCTCAATCACCATCGGCATTTCGGTGGATGACACCATTCACTACATCCACCGATTCCAGAAGGAGTTCCCTGAAGATCGCAATTATCTGGCCACCATGAACCGCTGCCATCGCAGTATCGGCCGGGCCATTCTCTACACGACGACCACGATTACCATCGGTTTTTCAATCCTCGTGCTGTCAAACTTTATCCCGACCATTTATTTCGGCCTGTTCACCGGCTTTGCGATGCTGGTCGCCCTGCTCGGCGACCTGCTGCTGTTGCCGAAGATGCTGGTGCTGTTCAAACCTCTGGGCAAAGAGGGTGTTCCGTCAGCGGGGAATTGATTGCCGGCCAAAAGGCAAACAGTCCGACATTTTCCCAGGTGAAATTGTAAAGTATACGATTATCTTCTCTTGGTATCCTTTACATCCCGATTCACTCAGCACAAACAAATTATCCTGTTCCATTTGTTTGATATCCATATCAAAACAATATACAATACAAGCATGTTTATATTGTTTTAGCATGCATCGAGCGGCAAGATTGCTTCATAAGTGAATCCCCATGATATTCGACAAGATCTTCGAGCGTATAAAAAGAGAAACCGAGATCAAAAGCATGGCCCACCTTGCGAAAATGGTTGGCACAGCACAGTCCTACGTTTCGAAAAAGAGAAAAGAAGACAAGTTTCCCGTTGAATGGGCATACATTGTCGGCCGGGAATACGATCTCCTGACCGAATGGATCCTGACGGGAAATGGCCCGAAAAGTCTTAATGATGAAAATGAACGAAAAATCAAACTATTAAATGAAGTTGAGTGCTGGATACTGAATACAGACGAAGAAGAGCGGGGCGCCGTCGAATGGTTTACCTATGATTTCAGAAAAAAGTATCCTGAATTCGTGGAATGGCTGAGAAAAAAAGAGGCCGAAGAGACTGAAAAAAACAAGGATCAACTCGATGAGTCATGAACCGGCGCCTGTTATTTCAGCACGCTCGGAAGGAGGACTATGATGACGGGCCATAGCATTTTACTGGTTGACGATGATGAAAGCATCCTTGAGACCCTGAAGGATATTTTCTGGATGGAAGGATACGAAGTGAGCACCGTAAATAATGGAAAATCCGCCCATAAGTTTATCGGCGCGAAATATTTCGACCTGGTGATCACGGATCTGAAAATGAAAGAGATCAATGGCCTTGATGTCTTGAAGAAATCCAAAGAGGTGTTTCCCGAATGTGGAGTCATCATTCATACCGCGTATGCAAACCTTCCTTCGGCGATTGACGCATTGCGAACTGGAGCTGACGACTATCTCCAGAAACCCTGCTCTCCTAAGGAACTCATCTTTCGGGTGAAAAAATGCATCGAGAAATATGAAGTGATCCGAAAAATGAAATCCTTTGATGATATCCTGCCCGTATGTTGTAAATGTAAAAAGATCAGAGATGATTCAAAAACCGAATACGGGACCGGTGAATGGATAAATCTGGAAAAATACCTGTCCCTGAAAACCAATGCGCGGATATCCCACGGGTACTGTGAGAGTTGCCTGCAGGAGGAAATGAAAAAAGTAAATTCAGACCAAAATGACAGGCTTGGCGAATAGTCGAAACACAGATTATTCAGTATGTCGTCATTTATCTTTTGCAGATTGCACCATCCTGATCTCAATACCGCTGCCCCACCGAGACCCGTGGAGGATATGGGGATATATTTTTCCGATTCGCCTGGCCGTTTCAGCTTGACACATACCGCAATGGTGAAGAACATAATGGGAAAGGAATATCAAACAAATCAATAATCGAGAGGATGCCCATGGAAATTCACGACCCGACCCTGCACCTGAAACTGATTGAAATGTGCGACTGCTACATGGAGACCAATTTCAAGGAACAGCTCCAGCACCTGGCAACCGCGCCGGGTGGAAACATTGAAGAAGACAGCATGAAGTATCTGGCCCTGGCCATTATGTATGCAATCACCGAGAAGGCCCGGAAGCTCTCCTTCAAACGTAAGAAAAGCGATATTACCGTAGTGCTCAAGTCCTTTGGCGAAAAAACCTCCGTGAAGGCCCCTTCCGAGGACATCTTCAACCGGATGATTTCCATTGTCCGAACAATCCTCCACCTGGAAGAAGACAAAGCATCTATGCCGCTTGCCCTGGGACTGCGCAGCGGCAACCTGGAGGTGCAGGTCAAGGTTGAACGTGAGGGTGACAAGGAATCCATGAAGCTGACCTTCCCGGATCTTGGGGACTGATCATCCACTCTGATAATCAAAAACAGCAAGACCCGGCTTCCTTGGTCGGGCTTTGCTGTTTTGGTGAAACATTGCTCTGCATGTTCAACAGTTGGGCAACTCGGAAAGAAAAGCCTCTCAAGAGATCAATCATCCCCCCCTCTCTAAATATCCTCACCCTCCCATAATCCCTTTCCAGGAATTTCAGTTTCACATCCCTCATCCATTGTGATAGCTTTAATGGTGATAGCGGGGGTCTTGATGAGGAAACAGTTCTGCCGGACGCTGGATACAGATGGCAATGATCGCCGGCTGACAAGCAGTTCAGCACCACTGCACCTCCATTTTTTGAAGCCTTATACCCAAGTAAAAAGCGAAAATTTCAATAGAACAAAATGACCTCCGATACGACATCCACATCCAAAGAACCGGCCGAACGCTTCGCAGAGCTTGAGAAGCAGGAGCGTTTGCTTCGCCTGGTTTCTGATAATTCTCCCGCATACAACGCCTATGTAGGAATTCACGATCTTCGCTACAAGTTTGTGAATAAAAGATACATTGAAGGTTTCAACCGACCTCGGGAAGAAATTATCGGCAAGCATATCAAAGAAATCATCGGCGAGGCAAATTATGAATTTGCACTGGAATCCATCAATACCGTGAGGAACGGACAGGCGACCTCATATGTGAACACATTTAATCTCAAGGAAGGGAAACGCTGGATCAAAGTCAATTTTTCCCCGGATTTCAATACCCGGGGAGAAGTTGTCGGCATTGTTGTTCTCAGTTACGACATCACCGAGCAAAAACAGGCGGAGGAATCATTACAAAAGTCGGAAACCCTGTATCACGATCTTGTTGAAACCTCTCAAGACCTGATATGGCAGTGCGATGCCGAAGGCCGATATATCTACCTGAACCCGGCCTGGGAGACCACCTTCGGATATCAAATCACAGAAATGCTGGGGAAAAAATTTACCGACTTTCAGTCCCCGGAGCAGGCAAAAAAAGATCACGCGGAATTTTTACGGCTGAAACAGGGAAACTCGGTCAAGGGCTTTGAAACTGTCCATCTGGGGAAAGACGGCCGCGAAATCCATCTGGTATTCAACGCCAAGTTTCTGACCGATGAAACCGGCGATATTGTCGGCACCCGCGGGACCGCTTACGACATCACCGACCGATATCTTGCCGGAAAGCAGCTGAGTGAAAGTGAAGAGAAATACCGAGATCTGGTTGAAAATACCGAAGACCTTATCACCCACACTGATCAAGATGGCCGTTTTACGTTTGTAAATCACACTTCCCGGAAAATATTCGGCATTTCCCCTGAAGAGTGTGTCGGTTTGCGAGCCCTGGATTTCATCCATCCTGATGATCGAGAACGGACCCGGAACCAGCTCTCTGACTGTGTTGCCGGCAAAAGATTGAAGGATTCCATAGAAAATCGCCAGGTCAATCGAATCACAGGCGAATCGCATACCCTTCTCTGGTCAACATCTTTTACCTATGATGATTCCGGTTCCCTTGTCGGTATTGGAGGAATTGCCCGAGATGTCACGCCAATCCGGACAGCGGAACAAAACTATGCAAATCTCTTCGCAAAGATGCTCGATGGATTTGCGCTGCATGAAATTATCTGTGACGATGCCGGAAGGCCGGTTGATTATAGATTTCTCAGCGTAAATCCCGCCTTTGAAAAGTTAACGGGATTAATCGCCGAAAAACTTATCGGCAAGACGGTGTTAGAGGTTATGCCGGGAACCGAAAAACACTGGATTGACACCTATGGTAAGGTGGCCATCACCGGAGAGCCGGTATTATTTGAAAATTACTCAGCTGAACTGGACAAGTTCTTCGAAATATCGGCATACCGACCGTCAGAAGGACAATTCGCCTGTATATTTCAGGATATTTCCTCCCGGAAAAAGGCTGAAAATGCTCTGCAGGAGAGAACCAACTTTCTCGACAAAATCATTGAGAGCGCAGCCTTGAGCATGTGGATTTCCGACGCGGAAGGGACTGTCATCAGGGCAAACTCAGCCTGTCTGGATTTTTTCGGCGCCACTGAAGATGAGGTGGTCGGCAAATATAATCTGTTCAAAGATATTGTTATAGAGAAGCAGGGATTCATGCCGGTCATCAGAGATGTTTTTGCAAAGAAAGAACCTGCCAGCATCATTTTGGATTACGATTTCGGGGCCGTTGACCATGTTGAAGTAAAAAATGCCACCCACAAAATCATAGAATCGGTCTTCACACCGGTTCTGGATCACAACGGCGATGTTTCAAACATCATCGTTCAGGCGATAGACCTCACCGACATAAAAAAGCAGGAAGAAGCATTACGAAAGAGCGAGGAAAGGTACCGTCTTTTATATACGAACACCCCGTCCATGCTGCACTCTATCGATCAGAACGGACAGCTTATTGATGTCAGTGATACCTGGCTGAACAAACTCGGATATCTTAAAGAAGAAGTGATCGGGCGGAAATCCAGCGATTTTCTCACTGAAGATTCACGGCGTTACGCTTCCGAAACAGTTCTGCCGGAGTTTTTTAAAACCGGGAGCTGCACTGATATCAGTTATACATTCGTGAAGAAAAACGGCGAGGAGATGGACGTTCTTCTTTCCGCTACTGCTGAAAAAGATACTGAAGGGAATATCATCCGATCACTTGCCGTGCTGGAGGATGTCACAGAAAAAATCAGGCTTGAGGCGCAACTTCGTCATACCCAGAAAATGGAAGCCATCGGCACCTTGTCCGGGGGAATAGCGCATGATTTCAATAATATCCTTTCCGCTGTTCTTGGTTACGCCGAAATAGCCAGGGACGAAATTCCCGACTGGAACCCCGCCAAACACCAGATTGATGAGGTCCTGAAAGCCGCCAATCGGGCAAAGGACCTGGTGAAACAGATCCTGTCGTTCAGCCGTAAGGGGGAGCAGAATCGGAAACCGGTAAAGATTCAGCTGTTGATAGAAGAGACCTTGAACTTCCTCCGGGCTTCAATTCCCACAACTATTGATATCAGACTCAATATGGCTCCGGACTGTGGAGCGATACTGGCCGACCCGACCCAGATCCATCAGGTTCTTATGAATCTCTGCACGAACGCTGCCCAGGCCATGGAAGAAGATGGCGGAGTCTTACGCATTGATCTCTATGAAATCGAGCTGAATGGCTCCGGTTCCGGCAACGACTTAAACTTGAAACCCGGGGTGTATATTCTTTTATCGATTGCCGATACCGGTGTCGGTATTTCCCAAAAACATCTCGAACGGATCTTCGACCCCTACTTCACCACGAAAGAGGTGGGGAAAGGTTCGGGCATGGGTTTGGCTGTGGTCCATGGAATTGTTCTCAGCCACGACGGACGGATTACAGTTGAGAGTTCCGCCGGTCAGGGGTCAACGTTCAAATTATATTTTCCAAGGGTAGCAGTGGAACCGGAAAAACAGGAGAATGTCGACACAAGCCCACTCCCCGGAGGCAAGGAGAATATTCTGATCGTGGATGATGACGCCAGCATTGCCCGGCTTACGCAAAAAAGACTGGAAATGCTCGGGTACCAGCCAACCGCCATGACAAGCAGCACCGAAGCCCTTGAGCTTTTCAGGGCCGCCCCTCATACCTACGCTCTGGTCATTACGGATCAGACAATGCCGATGCTGACCGGGGAACAGCTTGCCAAGGAACTTCTTAAAATCCGGCCTGATATCCCGATTATCATGTCTACCGGGTACAGTTCAAAAATTGATGCCGATAAGGCAAATTTAATGGGCATCCGCGCTTTTATCATGAAACCGGTCGATCACAAGGATCTTGCAACAACGATCCGAGCAGTCCTGAATGGGAATTGACAGACTTTTTTGCATGGCACCGGGCCACGCCCGGTGCAGCACTGTGATCTCTTCCTCGACAAGCAGATCGCTCTTGCTCAACAGGACAATCGGCCGGATACAACTCTCGTGCGTCATAACCAGGTAACGCTCAAGGCGGCGGAGGTTGAAATTTTCATTTAGGGACTGAACCATGAAGGCAATATCGATATTGATGGATTTATCGATCCTGCACCGCGCCGTTTCCGCGATCAGTTGCCCCACTGACTCGAAATCATTTTGCCCGCAGATACAAAACCTTTTGACTTGATCCCGGTATCGGCCGTTCTTCTGTCACGAAAAGGTCCTTCTTTGCTTTCACCAGATCAGAGAGTTTCTTGTAACCATAAAGCCTGGAATCAAAGTCCGGCTGCAGCTTGGTGAGATAACTCCCGAAAGCCCCCAGACCTGCCCAGCCGGTATCGTCAATCGACTGCTCCAATGCGTCCAGAACAAATTCTTTGGGGAATTTCTGCTTTGCCGGTGCTGTCTCCTCGGCAGCTGCTTTGGCTGGTGGGGTTCTGGTCTTACTCTTGGTTTTTGGCGGCTTCTCAACTGACTCAGAACCGGTACTTGGCCTCAGGACTTCCGTGAAAATAAATTTGTGACAGGCATAGCGAAAGGCATCCGGGGTTTTCTTTTCCCCAAAGCCAAGAACAATGAGCCCCTCTTCACGCAATCGCATCGCCAAACCGGTGAAATCACTGTCGCTGGTGATCAGGCAAAAGCCATCGAATTTTCGCGTGTACAGTAAGTCCATCGCATCAATGATCAGCGTACTGTCGGTGGCGTTTTTCCCGGTCGTGTAGGCAAACTGCTGGACAGGCTTAATGGCATATTTCTGCAGCACCTTCTTCCATGAAGCGCTGGTCGGCGCCGTGAAATCTCCATATATCCGCTTTACGGTTGCCTCGCCGAATCTCGCTATTTCCGCAAGCAGGCCTTCAATGACAGAAGCCTGGGCATTGTCCGCATCAATTAATACCGCCAATTGAAGAGTTGGCTCTTCAGACTCAATTTTTGCAACTAACCGTGGTTTTACCAAAATGCCTCCAGTTCCATAACTTGCCGCGTCAGCTCCGCCTCCGTCCTCAACGTCCGCTGAATACGTTTGGTTAAAGATCTTTTCCTGTTAACTTCCCATTCTAACATACTTGCAGTGCACCCCGGGGAGAAGAGTCTGAGAAGGGATAGCTTCTTCCATTGCCTGAATTTGAATGGCATGAACATCTTTGCCGGATATGCGATTGTTTACCCCGCAGTCTTTCCTGAAATTCACCCGATGCCCAATCAACCCGGCTCTCTTTCCCAGGCATTCTCCCCCACCCTGCTCTTTTCGAAACCGATGACAAACGCGAGCAGTGACGGGATGACGAAGAGGGTGAAGACCGTAGACATGGCGAGGCCCCCGAGAAGGATGCTGCCAAGGCCGCGGTACAGTTCACTTCCCGGCCCTGTGGACAAAACCAGCGGGGTCATGGCGAGCACACTGGTAGTGGCGCTCATGAAGATCGGGCGGATCCTGGTCCGGACGGCATCGGAAATGGCCGGAACTCCGACCATGCCGTTATAGCGGACGTTGTTCAACGACTGATGGACGATCAGGATCGCATTATTGACCACGGTGCCGATCAGGATGATGAAACCGAGCATGGCCAGCACGTCGAAACCCTGAGGGGCGACCAGCCTGTTGACCAGCCAGAGGCCGATAAAGCCACCGGCCGCCGCCAGCGGCACGCTGAACAGGATGATGAAGGGATAAAGGAAATTCTCGAACAGGGCCGCCATCAGAAGATAGGTAATGATCAGGGCCAGGAGCAGATTCCACTGCAGAGCCCGCCTCGTTTCATCAAGCTTGTCGGCATTACCGCCCACCGAGACCTCCAGTCCCTCCAGCTGGCCGGAGGCCCGCATCCCGCCGATCACGTCATTCTGAATGATTTCCATCGCCTGCTGCAGGGGTAAATCGGCCGGCGGAGTAACCTGCAGGGTAATGGTCCTGGTCCGCTCAAGGTGGTTGATCTGCGGCATGCCCTGGCCATAGACCAGATTCGAAACATCACCGACCCTTATCAGGTTCCCGTAGCGGCTGACAACGGTGCTGTTCAGGATATCTTCGGGGGATGTGTAGTCGACATCATCGCCTTTGATCATGAGATCAATCTGCTTGACCCCCTCCGGCCGGAACTCGTCGATCTTGCGCCCGTCCATCAGGATGTCGACATAGGTGCCGAGGTCTGCTTCCGACAGGCCGTTGGCCGCGAGTTTTTCTTTGACCGGGATAATCCCCGCCTCCGGATAACTGGTTTCAAGGGACGGAATCGGCCGGATCTGGCTGTTCGGCACCTTGGCGGGAATCAGGCCGAACATCATGGCCTGGGCAACTCCGGTGATCCGGCCGATATCCTGGCCTGAGATATTCACATCAATATTCCGCCCCTGACCAAGCCCCGACTCGAAGATCCCTGCCTGGATACTGACCCCGAACACCCCGGGAATGGATCTCATGATCCGGGAGAAAAGCGGCATCATCTCCTTGGCCCTGGTTTCGTGAACGCCGATCCCGCCGAAGAGATTGAAACGTTCCGCGCCCACATAAAACATCCGGGAGATTTGCGGAATGCCGTCCTTGCCGTCCTCTTCAAAATAGGGCTTCGCCTGTTCATAGATGTAATGCCCCATGCTTTTCAGCTTCTCCACCGAGTAGCCGGGCGGGGGGATCAGGATGTTTAAAATCAGGTTCCGGTTGCCCTGGGGCAGATATTCGGCACTCGGCATCATTTCGGCGCTGATCAGCAGCGAAATCAGGGTAAAGAAGATCACCGTCAAGAGCCTGTTTCGGGTTGAGTTAAGACAGAGAGCGGAAAAGAACATGATCCGCCCGGCGATAAACTCACCGGTCCGGCTCCGCTGGAAACGGTTTGCCGCCCGCTCTTTTTTTCTTTTATAAAACTGATGGATCAGGGTGGGAATCACCGAAACCGAGACAAAGAGGCTTAAAATAATGGAAAAGGTAATGGCGATGGCGATATCCCGGAAGAGCTGTCCCGCCTCTTCCTGGATAAAGATGACCGGCAGAAAGACCGCGACCGTGGTGGCGGTGGAAGCGAGAACCGCCCCCCAGACCTCTTTTGCGCCATCGTAGGCGGCACCAAAGGCGTCTTTGCCCATCTTCCGGTGCCGGTCGATATTTTCGAGAACCACGATGGAGTTGTCCACCAGCATTCCCACCGCAAAGGAGATGCCGGCAAGGCTCACCACGTTCAGGTTACGGCCCATCATCCACATGAAGACAAAGGTGCCGATGGCCGAGATCGGGATAGCCACCGCCGTGGTGATGGTTGAGGTCACACTGCGCAGGAAACTGAGCAGGACGACAATGGCCAGAATCCCGCCGATCAGGACGTTCATCTTGACCAGGTTGATGGCGTTGTTGATGTAGGGCCGCTGATCGTAGACCCAGTCGATATAGACATTGTTCCGGGCCAAAAGCCCCCCGTTCAGCCACTGCACCTTTTCTTCCATCCGGTCGGTCAGTTCGAGGACGTTCGCCCCCTGTTCCTTTCTGACCCCGACCACTATTCCCTGCACCCCGTTGTGAAGGACGGAGCCGTCTTCCTTCTTGAAGCCCCTCTCCACCCGGGCGACATCCCGCAGATAGACCCTGCGGATACCGTCATCGGAGATCACCACCTCCAGCGCATCGGCCGGATTCTGAAACTGGCTGACCGTCCGGATCCGGTAGTTTTTCTTGCCGATTCCGAGCACGCCTGCCGAAATGTTGAGATTGGCCGCCTGGATGGCGCCGATCACCTGATTGATGGTCACCTTGTGCCGCGCCATCTTTTCGGTATCGATCACCACATGCAACTGGTCTTCGGTGCCGCCGAAAACCAGGAGCGAACCGACCCCCTTGACCCGCTCCATATGCTGCCGGACATTGTCTTCGAAGAAGGTCTTGTAGTTGTTGATATGTTTTTCGCTCTCCGGTTTGGTCTTGAGCATCATCCAGATCACCGGCGAACTCTGGGCCCCGGCGGCTTCAATTTTCGGCCGCAACACGTTCTCCGGATAGTCAGAGGCCTCGTTCATCTTGTTGGAGACCCGCAGCAGGGCGTCATCGAGATCGGTCTCCAGTTCGAAGGTCAGGGTGATGGTGCCGTATCCGTTGAAACTTTCACTTTCCAGCTTGGTCAACCCCCGCAAGCCCTTCAGGACCTCTTCCTGTTTCTCGACGATCTCCTTCTCGATCTCGTACGGGGTCGCGCCGGGCCAGACGGTGCTGACGGTGATCTTCGGCTTTTCCACATCAGGAGTCAGCTGGACGGGCAGCTTGTTCAGGCCGATCAGGCCGAACATCACCACCAGGATGACCGCAACCGTTACCCCGACCGGTTTTTCGATTGAACTCCGAACGATATCCATTATTTTTCTCCAGCCACCACCACCGGCTGATCCGGCCGTAACCGTTCATTCCCCTCGACAACCACCACCATCCCTTCAGTAAAAGAAGGGTTATCTGCCCCGATCTTGTTGCCGAGGTAGGTGACAATACGGACCGGCATGATTGCCGCCTTGTCATCCTGGACCGTATAGACAAAGTCCTGACCCTGCATTTTGATCAGGGCGTCCCTTGGAATAATGGCCAGTTCCTTTTTTTCACTGGTCGGCACATAGACCGATGCCGACATGTTCTCCGCCACTTTCTCCTGGGCCGGGATTTTTACTTTCAGAAAAACGTTCTTGGTCTGGGCATCGGCTACCGGATCATAATCCTCGATAATCCCGGGAACCTCCTTGTCATAGGCGATAATCCGGACCGGAACCTCCTGGCCCGCCTTAAAGTAAGTGAGCAGGTTTTCCGACACCGGCACCCGGACATAGAGGTCTTCGGTTGAGGCAATGCGGACCAACGCCCTTCCCTGCTGGACCCAATCGCCGGAATCGACATTTTTCTCCAGAATCACTCCGGGATACGGCGCCCTGATGATGCTTTTCTTTTTGGCGAGCAGCAGTTTTGACAGCTCAAGTTCAGCGGTCTGCTTCTCTTTCAGACTGTCCTGGTAGGTAAAACGGGCGTCATCGTAGAGCTTTTCGCTGACTCCGTCTTTTTCAAACAGGCTTTCCTGACGACGGTAGTTCTTTTCGGCATTCTCGATTTTGAGCGTGATCTTCTCGATATCGACATGCTTCAGGTCGATCTCCTTGCCGAGCATTTCAGTGTCGATCCTGATCAGCTGGGCATCCCGTTTCACCAGATCTCCCACCTTGACCGCTACGGTTTCAACAAGACCGGAAACTTCCGAAGAGACGTGGCTGGTGCGATCGTAGTACAGGGTGCCGATGAAAGAGTTGTTTTCAAACACCTGCTGCCGGGAGATTTTGCTCACCACCACCTTGGCCGGCGGCGGGCCTGAGGGTTTGCCATTCTCGGATTTGCTCTCCTCCGCCTGAGCAAAGGCCGGAAAACCCGCCACAGCAATCAGCACTATCAGCAACAACACCTCTGGCAACAGCAACCTGTTCTTCATCAGACCAAACTCCCGATTCGCAATAATTGAAACTTCCCCCGGCAGGCAACGGACCACCTCAATCCGAGCTGCCGGAAATGCACCCTGAATATATTCTTTTCAAACTCCCTTGAGGAGGACAACATTTCCCGGCACATGCTCATGGCACATATCCCCGATAAGCAGTCCCTGAATATATCCACAAAAACCAACAAGCATAAGGCAAATATCAATTTGCGGCAAAAAAAAACAGAGCCGAAGCTCTGTTGGAAAATCACAAATGGATTGTTGATCAATTCTCAGCCGATCCAGGTGGCGAGTGAGTCATCAACCGTGCGCCAGTAGTGGACTTCAAAGACAAAGTTAGGAATACTCCCGAAGCTCAGATACCGTTCCTTGATCAAATCCTTGGCGTCTTTGTCTCCATCGTACTTATCAATGTGATAATAGGAGATCGCGTGAATCTTGCCGTCTCCTCCGGTTCTGAAGAACGGGCCGACCATTTCGATGGTCTTCGGCATCGGCTCGAGCTGCATCAGAATCTCAACCGTTTTCTTAAGACATTCAATGGGGAATGTCACCTCTGCGATAACAACCATAGCCTTCCCTGTGCATGCAATTATGAGGATGCCAACAGACAAAAATATCTATAACAAAATGAACAGTAAAATCAAGTAATTGTCAAATCATAAACCTGCAGATCTCCACTCCAATCTAAGGAATACATTATACCAGGCCCTGATCGAGCATGGCGTTCACTACCTTGGTGAATCCGGCAATATTGGCTCCGACCACATAATTCCCCGGCGCACTATACTCTTCGGCCGCCTCCAGACAGGTAGCATGGATTGATTTCATGATGATTTTCAGCCTCCCTTCAACCTCTTCACGGGGCCAGTTCAAACGCATGCTGTTCTGGGCCATTTCAAGGCCGGAAACCGCCACCCCTCCCGCATTGGCCGCCTTACCCGGAGCATAGAGGATTCGCCTGTCCTGAAAAAGATCTGCCGCCTCCGGAGTCGAAGGCATATTGGCCCCCTCACAGACCAGAATGACCCCGTTATTGATGAGATTCCCGGCATCCAGCCCGTTCAACTCGTTTTCGGTGGCACAGGGAAAGGCGCAATCAGCCTTGTGCCCCCAGAGCGGATTGGCGGTCCTGCCAGGTTCCACCGCGAAATAAACCGCCTGTGGATACCGGGCAACATACTCCATGATCCGGCCTCGGCGGATATTTTTCAGCTCCTTCACATATTCCAGCTTGTCATCATCGATTCCCTCTTCATCATAGATATAGCCTGAAGAATCGGAAAGGGTGACCACCCTGCCGCCGAACTGGATCAGTTTCTCGGCCGTAAACTGGGCGACATTGCCGGAGCCGGAGACCAGGCAGACCTTGCCGTCAAAAGTTTCCCTCCTCGTGGCAAGCATTTCCGCCGCGAAGTAAACGCACCCGTAGCCTGTAGCCTCAGGGCGGATCAACGACCCGCCCCAGCTCAGGCTCTTGCCGGTGATGACCCCGGTGAACTCATTGGCGAGCTTCTTGTACATCCCGAAAAGGTACCCTATCTCACGGGCCCCGACCCCGATATCACCCGCCGGGATATCGGTGTTCGGGCCGATATGCCTGAACAGCTCCGCCATGAACGCCTGGCAGAAACGCATGACTTCTCGATCGCTTCGTCCCTTCGGATTAAAGTCCGATCCCCCTTTGGCGCCACCCATGGCAAGAGTGGTCAGGGCATTCTTGAACACCTGCTCAAAGGCCAGAAATTTGATAATCCCCAGCCGAACCGAAGGATGAAACCGCAATCCACCCTTATAAGGCCCGAGGGAACTGTTCATCTCGACCCGGAAGCCACGGTTGACATGGACCTCGCCCTGATCATCCTGCCAGGGAACCCTGAACATGATCACCCTCTCCGGTTCGGTGATCCGTTCCAAAACCCCTTCCACTCGATATGAGGGATTCCGGTCAAGAACCGGTTTCACCGAGTCAAGGACCTCCTGAACCGCCTGATGAAACGCTCCCTGGGCCGGATCCCGGTCCCTGATCAATTCCATGATATCAATCATTGCCATCTCCCCCGCTGACCAAATGTTCCGAGCTCCGTGAAAGTCGCCGATTTCCGTTCACAAACAACCTGCAACACTTGAAGCATCTTGCTCTAATTTCGTAGAAAAACACCCATAGCGACAAGCAATCAAGCCCGCCTGTTCAGGTACATCACACACCTGGATTCCCGGCCATTGAGCTTCATTACAAACGGTTCTTCAAGTCTGACCTGCCTGAGAAATTTTGTCTCCTGAATCGTTTCCAGATGTGACAACCAGTCCCAGTCGAGACGATCCTTCCCTTCAGTCACCGTGACATAACAGATCCCCAGGGAAGTGATGTTCTGGAAGAAATGCGTCCCCTGGGAAGGGTCAACCTTCAGGGTCTCATTGCGCAGTTCAATCATCGCCCCGACCCCCGAGATATCGGCCCAGCGGACCGGAATGCCGAGCAAAGGATCATTGGACCCCCACCGTCCGGGGCCGATCAGCAGATATGGTCTCTCACTCCCGGTCAGGATTCTGTTCAGCTCCCCGATCTCTTTCGCGATCTCTCTCGTTTTTCCGGGGGCAAACCGCTCTGGTTTGACAACAATAATATCCGCAATATTTTCGGTTTTCCCATGCCCCAGCGCCTGGCCGGAAACACAGAAAGCGCGGCTGATCTCCTCTTCCGTTATATCGACATCAAAGCTCTCGCTTCCCGTCACCATCGGCCTGATCTGCAGGAAGCAGATCTCCTCCGGCACCCCCTGATCATTTAATTCGGCGGCAAACTCAATCTCAACGGCACACCCCATGCCTCTGCGCCCATCCTCAAGCAGTTCGTCTAATGCTCTGGGGAGAGTATCGTCAAACTTCAGCAGTGCGGCGAAGGTCAGAACCTTCAGCCCCTTCCCCTGATTGTCCCGTATTCGGTGCTCCTCAGGGGAATAGGTGCTTGACAGCAAGAGCACCGGTCTTTCCTCGCCGGCGGTGACGATTTCCCGCCTGACCAGGTTCGAATCCCTCATACCGATCTCTTCCGACTCCTTCATATCCAGTGCATAAAAGAAGCGCTGGCTGTTTTCAAGGATATCATCAACCGTTGAAAACTGGGGCAACAGGCCCGGATACCGCGGGGAGAAGCGCAAGCTTTTTTCACCCTCAACCACCGTTTTGCCGAAACCGAGAGCGATCTGGACCACCCCATCCTCCGGATTCATCTTGCCCACCGGATAATAATTTTGCGACATCGCCACCCCGGAAACCGCAGGGTAGAAATAATCCCCGTGCACCTTGCCCACCAGTTCCTGGATAATGATCCCCATCCCATCCTTTCCCGGCAGCCTGGCCGATTGGGCGAAAGCCTTTGGCCCGCTGAAATATGCCGACGCATAGACAAGCTTGACGGCATCGGACAACTGCTTCAGCCGCACCTGATGATCCGGGTGGTTATTGGGTAGCATATAGGTTGCATAAAGGCCGGCAAAGGGGCGGAAGTGGGAATCCTCCATAGTGCTTGAGGATCTGACAGTCAGTGGAAAATTGATCCGGTCAAGGATGTCGGACAGATTTTTGACAAGTTCATCAGGAAGCGCCGCCTGCCGAAAAGCGATGGCAATCTCATGATCGATATCATTGTCCCGAAAACATCTCAGATTGTTCTTCTCGACAAAATCATCAAAGTTGCCGGTCGTGATCACGAAGGTCCGGGGAATCCTGACCCGCAATCCCTCTCCCTGACATTTAAGGCACTTCAACCTGAGCCTGCTCAACATGAAAGCAAGACCAAGGGCCTTGCCGCCCATCGTGCCTTTGCCGATGGTGACAAAATCCATGATCTCGCTGTCGAATTCGTGGGCGGAATAACCGGCGACAACTCCCTGCTGGCGAAAGCGCCGGAGTGAATTGATCGAGGAGACCAGATACCTGCGCATCTCCTCAATGGTGGCGAAATCCGACACCCTGACCTCACGCAATCTGGAGGCCATGGAAACCTCCGCCCGGGCCATGATCCAGTTTGAAAAATGACTCCGCTCCGCGTGATAGGCCAGAGATTCATCCGGGATATCGGCGATCATTTTCTCAAAACTGTACAGGCTGCCGGCGCTGCCGAGCACTTTACCACCAGGCATCTTGAAGACAAAATCACCAAATCCCAGATGATTCAGGAAAAACTGGTGCAATTCTCCGGTGAGCCCATGACTGTTTTTATCGAGAAAAACGGCCGGAATACTCTCCGCCGCAGCTTTGTTCGAGGAGTCTGAACTGATGAGAAGTAACGGCAGATCAGGATTTTCCTTTCTGATCATCGACAGGAGTCGTCTGCCTCCATGATCATCCATAGCCCCGTCACGGGAAAATCGGGTATCGGAAATCACCCCATGGATGAAAGAACGAAACTTCAGGTAGATGTTTTCCGCCTCCTCATAGTTCTTTGCCACCAGAATTTTCGGTCTGGCCCGCATCTTCAGAAGCCGATGCTCCTGGTTCAGGGTTTCGTCAAGTACCGCCTGGGTCTGGCGGACTACTTCCTTGTACAGAAACGGCAGGAAATAGGAGAGATAATGAGGTGAATCTTCAACCAGAAGGATGATTCTAACTTTGGCGGCAACCGTGTCGGCAGGAGCATTCAGATGATCCTCGACATTTTTGATCAGGGCCAGAAGCAGATCAGGGTCATGAGTCCAGATATAAAAATTGTCGATTCCGCCGAGGTCGATGTGATCAGGAAGGGGATACCCCGCCCGGAGGTTATGGGTCAAAAGCACAACCGGCAGGGCACTCTTCAGGGCCTTGATCTCCCTGCCCAGAGTAAAACCGTCCATGTCGACAACCATGGGCATGGTGATGACCAGATCAAAGGGTCTCTCCTGAATGATCTGCAAAGCTTCGCGCCCTGATGAAACATTGGTCATCCGGGGAGGATTGCTGAGGTTCAGCCCATGATACTCATCAATCACCCGTGAGGCCAGGCTGCCGTCCTCTTCGAGGATAAACGCGTCATAGGGGCTCAGGACCAGCAGAATCTCACGCACCTTTTTCTGCATCAGATCATGATACACTTTAAAGTTGGCCTCTGACTCAGCCTGATCCGCCCCGGGATCGATATGGATATTATCTAATGATTTCGTTTTATTATCTCCATACTGCATCACCCAAATCAGCGTTTCTGTTCGCGGAATCTTACATCAATCGCACCAATCTCCTCAATACGGATCAGGGCATCAAAATATTCCTTGCCCTCGATCTTCTCAAGATGAAGGAGATGTTCACCCACACCCTTTACTGTTCCGGCGAGGGTCTTGCCGGAATCAAGAGTCACATATACTTTTTTACCGGTAAAGGCTTTCAGGTTGTCGTTCAGCGAATGGCTGACGTTATAGCCGACCCCTTCAAGTTCAACCACTTGTGGTGCGGCAAAGACAAAGGAAGCATAAAAAAGCATCGAAAGACACAAAACCGCCATCACAACGCCCCTGTTCAAACTGATCTCATTGTTCATTTCGTTCTCCTCTCTGATGTTTTTATCTGATTACCAGCATATTATTTCCACAAAGCAAAAAACCTGGAAGCCCACCGATTCAGACCTCCTCTTCCTGATCCGGGACAATTGATTTCGGCAATCTGGCGAGATCCGTGTCGGATGCGGCAGCAACTCCGGCCTGAAAAGCCTTTCTGTTCAGGGCCTCTGTTCCCCGAGGAGCCCGGGACATCACCGCCTTTTCCACACTCTCGATCCTTACCAGCGGACAGAAATGGGCCATTGCCCCCAACGCGACCATATTCGCGGTCATCACCTTGCCGATTTCATCACGGGCAATACGGGTAAAGGGGATGGCCACTGCTCGGCTCGTCGGCAGCTGCTCGACAAACGTTGAATCAACCAGCAGCAGTCCGTTCGGTTTGAAATCAAAAAAGTAGGCGTCACACGCTTCCTGGGTCATGGCGAGCAGCATGTCGAGCTTCAGAACCCGCGGATAGTCAATCTCCTTCCTGCTGATCACCACTTCGGCCTTGCACCTGCCGCCACGGGCTTCAGGTCCGTAGCTCTGGCTCTGGCTGACCTGTAACCCTTCATGGATTGCAACTGCTTCGGCCAGAATAACGGAGGCCAGAATAATCCCCTGGCCGCCGGACCCGCTCAGACGCACTTCGTAACGTTCATTGTCTTGATTCTTAGGAGAGTTCAACATTTCCCCTCTGTAGATTCCTCATTTACCCGGATGTGGTTTTGAGCCGCTCTCTGCCTGATCTTGTCGTATTCCTCAAGATAGTTTGGTTTATCAAGGTCAGCCAGCACACCAATGGAGAACCGTCCCGCCATCTCGGCTTCTGTCTTCCCTGCCGCGCTCTTCACCGAGACCGCGCTTTTTTTCATCCAGTTCAGCATTGTTACCGGATCCCCCATCTCGTTGCGCCGACCATACTGCACGTGGCAATTGGAAATGACCTCGATCACACTGAAGCCGGTCTTTCTGATCCCCTGTTCGATCAGCCGGTCGAGCTGGGGAACATGATAGACTGTCCCCCTCGCCACAAATGACGCCCCTGCCGTGACCGCCAGTTCGGAAATGGAAAAGGCGTGCTCGACATTGCCGTAGCTGGCGGTGGTGGCGAAAGCTCCATACGGAGTGGTCGGAGAAAACTGCCCACCGGTCATGCCGTAGATCTGGTTATTGATAATGATGGCGGTCATATCAAGGTTGCGACGAGCGGCATGGATGAAGTGATTCCCGCCGATTGCCGTGGCGTCGCCATCGCCCATGACGGTAATCACTTTTAAATCGGGATTCGCGAGTTTGACGCCGGTGGCGAAAGTAAGGGAACGGCCGTGGGTGGTATGGAGGGTATTGAAATCAACATAGACCGGCATCCGTCCGGAACAGCCGATGCCCGAAGCAAGTACGATATCATCCTTTTCGATCCCAAGACTGTCAACCGCCCTGATCAGGGAAGCCATGACCACACCTATGCCGCACCCGGGGCACCAGACGTGAGGGAATTTCTTGTCATGACGCAGGTACTTGTTGCGCAGATCCGCCATACTCTGTTTCATATCAGTTTCCTGTCTTACATTTGCAACAACTCTTCATAAATCTCATCAGGCCCGATGCCCTGCCCGTCGATCCGGTTGTGTTTCAGGACCTTGGCGCTCATGTTGACCCTTTTCACCTCTCTGCTGATCTGGCCGATATTCATCTCCGGCACCAGAACCGCCCGGCATTGCCTGAGAACCGCATCCGCCGCTCTTTTCGGAAAAGGAAAGAGGGTGATCAGCTGCAGCATTCCCACCTTGATGCCCTGTTCCCGAGCCCGCAACACCGCCCGATGGGCTGCCCGGGCCACGGAACCGTACGCAAACACGGCAATTTCGGCATCATCAAGAAGGAACCGTCTGGTCATCTGGATCTCGTAGGCGCCATTGGTGACCTTGCGAAACTGGCGGGCCATGAAATCACCGACCTCTTTCGGCTTTTCGGTCGGGAAGCCGTGGGTGTCATGAACAAGACCGGTCACATGATGACGGTACCCGGAACCGAATGGCGCCATCGGCGGCACCCCCCGACTGTTGTCTTCATAGGGAATGTACCATTCAGGGGGCACAGTGGGGGTGATCCGGTCAACCACCTCCACCTCGTCCGGCCTCGGCAGAACCACCGATTCCCTCCCATGGGCCACGATTTCATCGGAAAGGATGATTACCGGAACCCGATATTTCTCCGAAAGATTAAAGGCCTGGACGGTAATGGTAAAGGAGTCCATGACGCTGGACACGGCGAGTACAATGATCGGATGGTCGCCGTGGGTGCCCCAGCGGGCCTGCATCACATCGCCCTGGCCCGGGCTGGTGGGCAGACCGGTTGACATCCCGCCCCGCATGACATTGACGACCACACACGGCACTTCGGCGTTACAGGCGAAACCCAAGTTTTCCTGCATCAGGGAAAATCCAGGGCCGCTGGTTGCGGTCATTGACTTGACTCCGGCAAGGGAGGCGCCGACGATGGCGCCCATGGAGGCGATCTCGTCTTCCATCTGGATAAAGGTCCCGCCAACCGCAGGCAGTTTGACGGACATCAGCTCGCTGATCTCCGAGGCCGGGGTGATGGGATACCCGGCAAAAAATCGGCATCCGGCGGCCAGCGCCCCTTCCACAACAGCCTCATTTCCCTGAAGCAGAACCACCCTGCCGGAATCTTTAACGGCCATTGCTCTTCCTCCTGCGATCAGGGTAGCGCTCTTCGATGGTGATAGCGAAATCGGGGCAATGCATCTCACAGAACAGACAGCCGTTACAATCGTCGCCTCTTTCCACAACCGGTTTGCCCGACTCATCCCGCCCATACACCTTACGGGGGCAGAACGCGATGCAGATACCACACGCCTTGCACCAGTCGCGATAAATGATCTGTTTGTACCCTTCGGGCATAAGTCTCGAAGTCTCGGATGCTCGCTTCTCGGTATGAGCAGACGAGCTGCTCAACTCAGCTTGATACCGCCCGGCCCTCTTTTTCTGCATAGCTGCATGGATCTCCTGTTATTCTACCGGGAGAAAAATTTTGACGGTTGTTCCCCGGCCGACGGTTGATTGAATCCTGATGAAGCCATCATGATTATCGATGATTGACTTACAGAAAGCAAGCCCCAGACCGGTTCCGCGCTGGCTGTCTCTGCTCCTGGTGGTGAAATAAGGGTCGAACACCCTTTCGAGATCTTCAGGAGGAATGCCTTTGCCTGAATCCTTGATTGAGATCTTCACATACGTTCCGGGTGGAATCCCTTCCTCATTCCCGGCGGATACTTTTGCATTGACCGCCATGACATTGACCACCCCGCCCCCCTCCATCGCCTGGTCTGCGTTCAGGATCAGGGCCGTGATCGCCTTGGCAAGAAAGTTCGCGTCGCCGATGATCGGCCGGAGGTCATCCCCCAGCATCATGACCATCCTCACCCGGGCCTTGTCATCGTCCACCGGCACCGATCTTCCGATCAGGGAGGCCAGCTGGATTGTTTCTTTTTTCAGGGATTCCGCCCGGGAGATAAGGGCCAGATGACTGATCAGGTCTCGCGCTTCGTGGGTCGCCCGGTCCATCTGGTTTAAGAGTTCGACGTCCGACTCACCACGGGCCTGCAGTTTTTTCAACAGTTTAATATTCCCCATGACCGCAGTCAGGATATTGTTGAAATCATGGGCAACCCCCCTGGTGAGGGTGCTCAGATACTCCTTTTGCCGGGCATGGGCGAGCTCCTCTTTGAGCCTCCAGTTCGAATTCTCCACATCCTCCTTCTCCCTGATGTTCGCCAGGGCTTTACGGGAAACGGCAAAAAGCGTTCCGAACAGGAACAGGAAAACCGCAAGAAGAAAGGCATGGGAAAAGGCGGTCAGGTAATGGAGCCGCTTCCATCTCCCGGTAATATCATAATACACTTCCAGGACTCCGACCGGGGCATCGGCAACAGACATCGGCACATACACCTCGACAACGGCCTGGCGCCCTTTGCCCTTCACTCCGACTTCCAGCTTCCCAACTCCGATACCGCCCAGGATGACGCCCCTGATCTTGTCCGCCTCGCGGGTGTCCCCTACTTCCTCGGAAATCGTGGAGTAAATGACCGCTCCGGCCGGGGTGAAAACCTTGATTTTTAAAGGTGTGGCATTGTTCCGGAATTTTTCCAGCTCAACAAAGAGATTGTCCGGAATCGGGCGGCCGAGAGAAAGCGCTTCGCCCAGCGCAAGGCTGGAGGCTACATGATTGGCAACGGCTATCAGATCATCAGTAGTGTTACGGTAAACATATTCGGTAAATTTCGGAGTGATCACCAGATAGGAGAAAAGAGTGATCACGGTCACTGCGGCCATCGAAAACTTGGCGACCCGGTTTATCTCTTTGTATCGGAACATGACTTCCCCAGGCCCCCAAGTTCACCGCCACCAGCCACACCACGTGATCAGACTCCCGGCGCGGTCGGCAAACCTGCTGAGCAAATGCATCATTTACAGAACATCAGGACTTCTCATTTATATTTTCTCATACAGACTTTATCTTAAATATCAGCTCCTTCAAGATATTATTTATCTTTATCCTGAATCAGCGAGCTTGTCGAACTGTCGAAGGATAGCTTTATCAGGAGATTAGCCAAACTCGGAAAGTTGTGATGGATTCTGAAAAAAGAACGCGGCCGGCGCCGCTTAAGTTGCAGCACCGGCCGCGCAGGAGGAGATGAACCCGGTGTTACGGGTTCACTGAAGAAAACACTCGCCGTCCTGGACCTTGATCGTCCGTTCGGCATATTTGCAGGTCTCAGGATTATGGGTGACCATGATGATGGTCTGTCCTTCCCTGTTCAGTTCGGTAAGAAGGGCCATGATTTCTTCCGAAGTCTGGCTGTCGAGGTTACCGGTCGGTTCATCGGCCAGCAGAATGGGCGGGTTGTTGACGATGGCCCTGGCAATGGCCACCCGCTCCTGCTCGCCGCCGGAAAGCTGATCGGGAAGGCGATCACCCTTACCACCCAAACCAACCCTGCCAAGGACCCGCAACGCCATTTCATCCTGTTTACCGGGCTTGATCCCGGTAATGGCCATGGGCATTTTTATATTTTCGATCACCGTCAGGTACGGGATCAACTGGAACGATTGAAAGATGATGCCGATGTACTCGCTCCGGAAATCGGCCCGCTGCTCGCTGTTCAGACTGTACAGATCCAGGGCATCGATCACCAGCTGCCCGCGGGTCGGGTGGTTCAGCCCGCCCATCACCGAAAGCAGGGTTGATTTGCCGGAACCCGACTGGCCGACAATGGTCACGAACTCACCATCGTCGATGAAAAAATCCATATTCCTGATCGCCTGAACAGTTGTCTCGCCACTCTGGTAATCCTTGCCGATGGAACGTACTTCAATCAGATGCTCTACATTTTCAACCCGGGCAGTAGCCATATCTGTTCTCCTGTGATTCTATCTCTATGCACAAATTCTTAAAGAGCCCTTAACGCTTCGCTCGGATCGAGCTTGCTCGCCTTCAACGCCGGATAGAGACTGGCCAGAAGACTCAATGATACCGAAAGGATAACCGATATCGCGCCCATACTGGCATTGATCCCGGCAAAGGACCCTTCCTCGATCACGAAGGGCATGACGGCCCAGGCAACACCATTACCGCCGGCAAAGCCGAAGATGCCGCCGACCAGGCCGACCACCATTGCCTCCAGCAGGATGATCTGCATGACATGGCCGCGCCGAAAACCGATGGCCCGGAAGATCCCGATCTCGCGGGTCCGCTCATTCACCGAGCCCATCATGGTCACGAAAACCAGCAGGGAACCGATAAAGACCACCAGCACCGCGATCCCGTAACTGAAAGACTTGAACAGGTCGATGGACTGCATCTTCGACATGACCGCCTGCTGCAGAGCCGTCACATTGCCTTCAGGGAATTTCCCGGCGATCTGGAGGACGATATCAGTGATGGGGCAGCCGCGGCAGAAAGCCGAGATCTCAACCATCGAAATTCTGCCTTCCTTGCCGAGAACCTTCTGCACCTCATGAAGATCGCCGACAATCACCCCGTCTTCAGAGCCGCCGGTCGCCATCAGAATGGCCGCCACTTTAAAATCCCGGCCTTTGAGAGCAAGCGTGTCGCCAACCTTCAAACCCAGGGTGGAAGCCGTGGTCGAACCGAGAAGCAGTTCGTGTTCTTTCGGCACTTCACCCTGGAAATGCCACCAGGTCTTTAAGGCCAGCTCATCCTCGATATTGGTCCCCATCAGAAGAACGTTGCGCTCACCAACCTTGACTCCACCCAGCACCTTGGGGACGACCAGACCGAGGTTCTTGCTGTTCTCGATTTCCTTGATCAGCCCCATCCGCGACTCATCAAAATCCTTGGATTCGTAGTTGACGCCGCCAACACTGATCCCGCCGTAACTAAGTGAAAGGTTGTCACTTTTGGGAACCATGACGATATTTGCCCCGAACTGGTCCAGGCGGTCTTCAATATCCCGTGACATTGACTCGGTTATCGACAGCAGGGTAACGATGGTGGCAATCCCGATGAACAATCCCAGGACCAGAAAGATCATTTTGCCTTTCCGACGCTTCAGGTTATTGAAAGATATATTATGGAGTTTCAAATTCGGCCTCCTTCTTTAAAATAGACTGCCTCTGCCGATGGTCCATCCGGTTCAAGAGATCAGCTTTGACGCCCTTGGTATCAAAGAATATTTTAAACTTCTCCGGGCCCATATGGTGCCGGTTGAAAGTCACCACCAGGCGGGTCTCATGGTTGTCGGCCACCGCACTGGTCACCCCGCCCATGGAACGGAGTTCGGAAACGATCGCCGCATCCCATTTCCGCGAATCCTCAAGCTTGTAAATCACGTCATCCAGGTTCCTGGTGCTGAAGTAGGAAACCGTCTTCGGCACAGCGATAAACCCGAGACCGCCGATGATCACCACCGCAACCACAACAGCAATCGTACCAAAGCTCAGGCCCCGGCTTCTGACCCCGAGAACCCTTTCCCGCTTGCCCCTGTATTTTTCCAGATCGTATGCCATAAATTCCTCTTTCAGACAGATTGCCCATCTGTATCGTTGAAGCTGTTCAGCCCCGCACAAATTCTGCAGGATGATCACGGACCACCCTTTGATTGTAAAACAGCTTTTAGGGAAAATTCTATTTTTTCTCAGTCCTGATGAAACGCCGGTACAGCTCTTTCCAGGCGTCGGCCACCGGGCTGCAGCCGCCACTCTCCCTGTTACAACCCTCGGGTCCGGCACCATACCCGGCCAGCCTGCGGAAAACTCTGGCCTCTTCACTTCTGATGGAGACCGCTGAAACAACCTGAGCCGGATAACCGAGACGGCTGACAATTTCGGACACTTCTCCCGAGGATATTCCGCTTTCATGGTCGGCAACCACGATCCCCTTCCTGAGATCGGCAGCCATCCCGGTTATGCCGGGTGTTTTCCGGAATTCCGACTCTATCACCCGCAGACAGGAGCTGCAGGAAACATTCCGGACACTGAGAACAGTCCGCAGAACATCCCCTGCTTCCGCTATTCCGGTGAGGAACAGCAGCGCAACTGCTGCCAGTGTCCAGTATTTTATGTGCCTGAAGTGAGTCATCCCGCCAGATTCCTTTTATATTATCCCTGCTGCTGAGGCGCTCTCGGATAGCTGCAGCCGCGAGGACCACAACCGTTACATCCGCTTCCACCAGAGCCCGAGGCTCCCGGTTTGGGGAGGTTCCCTGCTGCTGCAGAATCAACCACCGTGGCCGGATATCCGGTTTCGGTGATCACCGAGGCAATCCTTGCCGGGGTAAAATCCTTGGTATGCGCCACCACAACCAGGCCACTGGCCAGATCGGCCTTCATTCCAACCATGCCGTCAAACTTTCTCAACTCGGACTCGATGGTGTAAAGACACGATCCGCAGGAAAGCCTTGAAACCTGCAGGGTCGTCTCTTCAACATCACCGGTGGGCAGAGGTGCGGCCTCGCCGGCTGTCGAGACGGTTCTGAAACCTTTTTCATCCGGGGTTTGAACGTTTCTGGCCGCCACAAAAGAGATTGAAGCCACAACCAGAAGCGCCACCACTCCGACTACAACACCTATTACTGATTTCTTGTTCATCACACCATCCTTAAGTTATGGTTCATTCAGGAATACAGACAATAATCCAATTCGTGCCCTATTGATTAGCATTTTATATGCCACCACGACCAACCACCTCTCAACATATTGTTATCATTAATTAATTTTCCATCACCAGCACAACCTTTGATCCAGCGCCCCTCCATCCTCCCGCTGAGTTAAAGAATATTCTCCAGACGACTCAAGAATATTCTCCATGGCACATGGTGGCACCACCATACATCCCCCACTTTCCAGGAGCTTTTTTTTTCTTCCATATTTCACAGAACCGGTGATACACTGTACAACAGATTGTTTCATTTCATCCGTTGCTCCGTTCATTTTCGAAACAAGGGGAAGCCCGATTGGCAACCGGGTTCAAAGGGGATCTGAAGAATGGGGAGAAAGCGTTCCTTGTTTTCCCGGGCACATACCCGGATCAAACCGTCGGCTGTTTTTGCCACACTTTTGCTCCTGCTGTTTGCAGGATGCGGTGAATCGCAGGAACCGGCACGAAAGATCTCTCTTAATAAAACCGCGACGGTTGCCCAGGTCCCGGCAGTTGACGACACCAAAGCCATCCGGATCGCGATCGCCGCGATCATCTCCCCTAAGGAAACCTATATCTCCTACAAGGGGATTCTCGACTATATCCACACAAAATTGCAAACACCTGTACAACTGGTCCAGCGGGACACCTATGCGGAAGTAAACAACCTCATCCGGGATGGGGAAATTGATGCAGCCTTCGTCTGCACCGGCGCCTACACCGAAGGCCATCGCGATTTCGGCATGGAGCTTCTGGTCGCCCCGGTCGCCTACGGGGAGACCGTTTACTACTCCTACATCATTGTCCCCCGCGACAGCGATGTGCACGATCTCACGGAGCTTCGCGGAAAATCCTTTGCCTTCACCGACCCGATGTCAAATACCGGCAAACTCTCGCCAACATACATCCTGAGCCGAATGGGAGAAACACCGGAAACCTTTTTCAAGAGCTTTCACTTCACCTACAGCCATGACAAATCGATCCAGGCAGTCAGCTCAGGCATCGTTGACGCCGCTTCCGTCGACAGCCTGGTCTGGGACTACCTGAATGCCAAAGACCCGACCCACACCGCCAAAACCAGGATCATCAACCGCTCCGAACCATATGGAATCCCCCCGGTGGTGGTTCCGGGAACCATCGACCCGGAACTGAAAAAAAAGTTGCGCGACATCTTCCTGACCATGCATGAAAACAAGGAAGGCCGGAGGCTGTTGAGCGAAGTCATGATCGACCGCTTCGTGGAAGTGGACGACAGCCTCTATGACTCGGTCCGGGAAATGGAAAAACGGGTCAACAAACCGTAAGGATATCTTATTCGAAATGAAGATATTGAACGGACTGCGCCTGCGATGGAAACTCTCCCTGCTCATCGCTTTCATGATGAGCACGATGGGGCTGATCACTATTTCCGTGATCGATCACCGGATGGAAGAAGCCCTCCTTGAAGCGCTGACGGAAAAAGCCGCCTCAATTGCCGGAAACCTGGCCATCGACAGTGTCGATCCGATTCTCGTTGACAACCGCATCCTCCTCCACCAGTTGATGCTGAACGTCTATAGCAACGAATCGGATATCAGCTACATTTTCATCGCCAACCCGGACAACTCCATCCTCTGTCATACCTTCAACAACGGTTTCCCTTCCGATCTCCAAAGTATCAGTCATCCCGGCGCCGGGGCAAAATCATTGCATCAGAGATTTGAAACCGAGGAAGGGATTGTCCACGATATCAGCATTCCCATCCTGAAAGGAAAGGCTGGATATCTCCACCTGGGAGTCAATGCCTCCCGGCAGGATGAGAAAATCGCGGCAATGAACCGTGACCTGATCCAGCTTGCCTTCATGGGGGCCCTCCTGGGATTCCTGGTTGCGTTTCTGGCCGGCCGGATGATGGGCAAACCGCTCTCCGCCCTGGCGGATGCGGTAAAACTTACCGGCAGGGGCGAAATCAGCCCGGCCCTCCCGGTCACCGGAGATGATGAGATAGGAATCTTGACCGATAAATTCAACCGGATGTCCGCCGACCTGCAGACCTATCTCGAAGAGCGGGACGAAGCGGAAACAGCGTTGAAACAAAGTGAAAGCCTGTATCGGTCCCTGGTTGAAAACATTGATTTCGGCATCACCTATATTGACTCGGACCATACCATCATCATGGCCAACAACGGCCAGGGCAGGATGTTCGGCCGCGACCCGGAAAGCTTCATCGGCAAAAAATGCTTCAACGAATTCGAAAAGCGTGAACACACCTGCCCCCATTGTCCGGGGGCCACTTCCATGATCACCGGCAAACCCGCCCAGGTCGAAGCGGAAGGAATCAGGAAAGACGGCAGCCGCTTCTCCGTGCTGATCCGCTCTTTTCCGGTAAAGGATCCTGACGGGAAGGTCACCGGATTTATCGAAGTCGTTGAAGATATCACGGAACGGCTGCAGCTGGAAAAGGAGATCAGCAAAGCCCGGCAGATGGAGTCAATCGGGGTTCTGGCCGGAGGGATCGCCCATGACTTCAACAACCTGCTGACTGCGGTCTTCGGCAATATCGAACTGGCCAAGTTGTTTCTGAAAGATCCCGAAGCGGCCCGAGAAAGGCTGGTCGATGCCGAGGGTGCCTGTGCCCAGGCCAAAAACCTTACCGGCCAACTGCTGACTTTTTCAAAAGGGGGCTCGCCGATCCGGGAAAAAACCGCCCTTGCGGATTTCCTTAGAGAAACCTGCCTGGCTTTTCCATTCGGAGCCGGCATCGAATTCAATCTGGAAACACCGGACTCCATCCGGGAGGTGATGACCGACCGCCAGCAGCTTGAGCGGGTTGTGACGAACATCCTTGAAAACTCCTGCGAGGCAATGCCGAGCGGCGGCTCGATTACAGTTGCCGCCGCCAATGTTTCAGTCGCCCCCGCCTCATCCCTGCCGCTCTCTCCCGGAAATTACGTCGAAATCAAATTCACCGATAACGGGCCAGGCATTTCTCCCGAGATTATCGGCAAAATATTCGACCCGTATTTCACTACCAAGGACATGGGATCAGACAAGGGGACAGGGCTGGGCCTGAGTATTTGTCATTCGATCATCGCCAAGCATAAAGGACATATCAGAGCGGGCAACCATCCTGCGGGTGGGGCAGAATTCACGATCTATCTTCCGGCAGACGAGAGCGCGAAAGAAGCCGGAACAGATGCAGCCCGAAAAAAACAAACCGGCACTTCCGGAAAAGCGCCTTCCGACAGTTTGCGTATTCTGGTTCTGGAAGATGAGAGTGTGGTGATCGAAACTCTGACCAGAATGCTGGAACACCTCGGCTATGAGGCGGAGTTTGCCATGGAAGGTGAAGCTGCGGTCCGGTTATGCCGGGAGGCCACCGATTCCGGCACCCCTTTTGATCTGGGAATAATGGACCTTGCCATTCAGGATGGAATGGGCGGACTTGAGGCCTTCAGAAAGATCCTCTCCTTTGCTCCCGACTTCAAAGCGGTGGTCTCAAGCGGTTATACCGACGATCCGGTGATGGCCGATTACGCGGCCTACGGATTTAAAGAAACCCTTCCCAAACCTTTCAGTATCGGCAAACTGGAAGAAACGATCCGGAAAATCCGCTGAGGAAATGGACGAATCCGGCGCCAAGGTGAGAACAATCCAACCGGCCCCAAAAGCCGCCGAGTTATATCGCCCGGTGATCCCTTCTTCCTCCGGCTCCTTCTCTCCCTCTCCTTTTTTTATCACAATGAAACCAACGGCAGATACTCGGGCTTCCAGCGCATTTTCTCGATCAGGACCGCCAGTTTTTCTTCACTGTTTTCATGCCAGTAGGAGCTGAACACACATGGCCGGCTTACCCCCTGCCTGATCGCGGCCTGCCCGACCGCCAGCGCCACCTTCCGGCTTACCTCCCGCAGCTCGGTCACCGGGGGATAGAGGATCCCTTTTGCCAGATCGGCCGCAGAAACACATTCCGAGACCGCATGGGCGGCTGCCGTAAAAAACTGCGGCAGGATCTCCTTGGCGCCTGAAGTGAGAACTCCCAGGCCGACCCCGGGAAAAACAAACACGTTATTGCCCTGCCCGACCCGGATTTTTTTCCCGTCGACCGCTACCGGTTCAAAAGGACTGCCGGTGGCCACCAGGGCACGTCCTCCGGTCCATTCATAAATATCCTGCGGCACCGCCTCGGCCTTGGAGGTGGGGTTGCTGAGAGGCATAATCACCGGGCGCTCACAGTTGCCGAGCATCGCCTCCACCACTTCCCTGCTGAAACAGCCCGTCTGCCCTGAGGTACCGATAAGGACCGTTACCCCCGCTTTTCTGACCACATTGAGCAGGTCGCCATCCTTCTCTCCGCCATACCAGGAGAGATCCGCGATATTTCTGGCAAACCGGCATTTATAGGGGTCGTTCTTGTGGCAGGAAGTGACCAGACCGCGACTGTCGATGGTAAAGATCCTTTTCAAGGCCTCTTTCTCAGTCATCCCCAGCTCAACCAATCCGGCCAGAATCTGCTCGGCAACCCCGATTCCGCCTGCGCCGGCTCCATGCACCAGATATGTCTGGTCCTCCAGTCTTTCGCCCTTGATCTTCATGGCGCTGATCACCCCCGCCAGGGTCACCGCCCCGGTCCCCTGGATGTCATCATTAAAAGAGACCAGGTCATGCAGGTAGGCATCACGGATCGCATAGGCGTTCTGCTTGGAAAAATCCTCCCACTGGCAGATGGCATTCGGGAATATCCTGCTGAAGGCCCGGGCGAACTGCTGGAGAAAATCGACATACTCGTCACCGGTCAACCGCTCATGCCGCCAGCCGAGATAATTTTCGTCTTCCAGAAGAGTCTGATTGTTGGTGCCCACGTCAAGGGAGATGGGCAGGCAATGCCACGGTGCGATCCCCGCCCCTTGCGTGTAGAGCATGAGCTTGCCGAGACAGATCGCGATCCCGCCGGCGCCCTGATCGCCGATCCCGAGAATCCCCTGGTTGTCGGTAACCACCGCCACCCGGATGTCGCGATACAGATAACGGCGGAGAATGGTCTCGGCCTTGCCGATGTTCCCCGGATAGAAATGAAGGCCATTGGCGGTCCTGAACATCGAGGAGTACTGCTGGCAGGCAAGGCCGACAGTCGGGGTGTAGATGATCTTCATATATTTTTCGATGTCGCTTCGAATGACCGCGTGGGCCAGGGTGACGTTGCGATCGAAAAGGGCCCGCATGTAAATAAACCGTTCAATATCATCAGCCTTTTCGGCCACCTTCCGGTTCGAGTCAATGACCTGCCGCTTCAGGGGCCTGACTGCGGGGGGCAAACTGCCGGAGAGGTTCAGCTGCTTTCTCTCCTCATGGGTAAAAGCGGTCCCCTTGTTGGTATAGTTGCTCGCCAGAACAGCCGACCCTCTGGTGTAGAGGAGGATTTCGGAAGTATTGCCGAACTCGTCATATCTGAAACCATGTGTGCTTTGCGGCATAACAGATCTCCTTGAACCGTTTGAACAGCTTGAACCACTTGAACAGTTTGAACGGTTAAACCCGCTTGAACGGTTTGAACGGTTCATTTCCATCTAAATCAAGTATACTGATCTCCCTGATTTGAGCAAAGGGATTCTCAACAACTCATTCCGATAAAGAAAAGGTCGATGAAACACTGGCGGAAAATACTCGCTGAAAGCATAAAAAACCCCGATGACCTGCCCGTAAATCTGCGACCGGATGGGAAGGATTCCCTGACGGTAACAGAAAAGTACCCGATGCGGATCAATCCCTACTATCTGGGGCTGATCAGAAATAAGGGCGATGCCCTCTGGCGGCAGGCGGTCCCCGACCCCCTTGAACTGAACGACCACCTCTGCCACGTCGACCCGCTGGGCGAGGAAGATCTGTCTCCCGTTCCCAACCTGATCCATAAATACCCGGACCGGGTCCTGTTTCTGGTCCACAATCAATGCGCCATGTACTGCCGGTTCTGCACCAGAAAGAGAAAGGTCGGCACCGGGGGTTTCCCGGTAAACCGGAAGTCCATCGAATCGGGACTGGACTATATCAGGCGGAACCCAACGGTCCGGGATGTGCTGGTTTCCGGGGGCGACCCGTTGCTTCTGGAGGATGATCATCTGGAATGGATTCTCGCCGGTCTGCGAAGTATTCCCACGGTCGGCATCATCCGGATCGGCAGCCGCGTCCCCTGCACCCTGCCGATGCGGGTCACTCAAAAACTCGCCCGGCTGCTGAAAAAATTTCACCCGCTCTACCTCAACACCCATTTCAATCATCCGGATGAGATCACCCCTGATTCTGCCGCGGCCTGCAACAGATTGGCCGACGCCGGCATTCCTCTGGGCTGCCAGACCGTCCTCCTGAAAGGTGTCAACGACAACCCGGAAATCATAAAAAAATTAATGTACGGGTTGTTACTGATCCGGGTAAAGCCCTATTATATATTTCAGGGAGACATGACCAGAGGGACCGACCATTTCCGGACGCCGATCGAAACGGGCCTTGAAATCATGAGGCAGCTCACCGGATTCACCTCGGGGATGGCGGTGCCCCGTTTGGCGATTGATCTCCCCGGCGGATTCGGCAAAGTCCCGCTGGCCCCCGAGTATATGGTCAACCGGGGCCGGGAAACCGGGTTCAGAAATTATCGGGGTCAGTACTGCACATACCTTGACCCGGATTGAAAGGAAAAGTGCCTCAGGAATCATGGAAAGAAAGATCCTCATCGCCGTCGACGGCTCCATTCACACCACCAATTCCCTGAACTATCTCTGCGGACTGTTCAGGGAGATGGACGAGGTGAAGTTTCACCTCCTGACCATAGTGCCCTGCGCGAGCCTTCCCCCCGGCAAGGAATGGATGGATGAGCAGGAACTCATGAACTGCCTCCCTCCCGCGGCGATAAAAAAAGTCCGCGCGGCCCGCAGCGCCGTAAAAAAAGCGGTGCAGAAACTTGAGCAGAACGGCATCGCCGCCGACAGAATCACCAGCGACACCAAACTCGCCCGGGGGTCCATTGCCGCCGATATCCTCGGCGAGGCCCGCCGTGGCCTGTATGACTCTCTGGTCATCGGCAGACGCGGGTTAACAAAGATTGAGGAGCTTGTGATCGGCAGCATCTCCAACTCGATCGTTGCCGAGTCGCACGATGTTCCGCTCTGGATCGTTGATGGCCAGGTGGATTCAGATAAATTCCTGCTCCCGGTCGACGGTTCCTACTGTTCGCTGATGGCTGCAGACCACCTCGCCCATATCATGCAGGGGAATCATAAGTGCCGGATCACTCTCTTCCACTCCTCGGCGATGTTCGGCGGAATGGGCAAAACCGATCAGGACCACCTTTACGAACTGTGGGGCAGAGAGTGGTGCGAGGAACACCTCGGCAGGCCGGACAGCCTTTTCCATGCCCCGAAACAGATCCTGATCGAAGGGGGTATTGCCGAGGACAATATCACCTGGCTCCACACCTTCACCGGGATCTACCCGAGCCGGCAGATCCTCCGCCAGGCCCTGATCGACGGCTTCGGGACCATCGTGATCGGCAGACGTCTTGACAAGGGGCGCAAGGGGCTGTTCCGAGGTGTATCGGACGCCCTGATCCTGATGGGCCAGGAGCTGGCAATCTGGGTCGTCGGCTGATGCAGAAGATCAGCCCGGCCACTCTGATAAGACTCTCTTTACTCGTCTTGTGGGTGGTTCTCTTCGGACTGCTCCTCAAACGTGACTACTTCATCGAACGCCTTGACCTTCGGGAGGCGAGGGTCATCCAGAAGGGCCGGGAGGAGAGTTTCAGCGGCGTCTATTTTCAGAATGAACGCATCGGCTTTGTCAATAACCGGCTGACCCCGGTTGCTGACGGCTTTCAGCTGACCCAGGAAGCCCTCCTGTTGCTGAACATCCTTGAACAGCGGCACCGGGTGGAATTAAAGATCAGCGCGCGACTCGATCCGGCCATGCTGCTCCGGAATTTCGACTTTCAGCTCGAATCTCCGTTCTACAGCATGACCGCCAAGGGACAGGTGGAAGGGAAAACAGTCCGTTTCACCATCACCACCGGCAAGGAAGAGATCAATGATTCCGTCACTCTGGACCACCCCCCATTCCTCGCCACCAATCAGCGAGGCTACCTGCTTGAGCGAAAACCTGAACCCGGCAGCAAGATCCGGATACCCTATTTTGACCCGGTTTCCCTTTCCGGAAAAGATACGGTTCTGGAATATAAAGGATATGAGAAAATCCTGCTCGCCGGCAGAATCCATCGTCTCCACCATTTCACAGAATCCTTCTCCGGAATGCAGATCAATTCCTGGCTGGATGATGACGGCAAGGTGATCAAGGAAGAATCCCCTGCCGGGTTTACCTTTCTCTCGGAACCGGAATTCAAGGCTACCGACCTCCCGACACAGGGCAGGGAGATTCTCTCCAGCGTTTCCGTGCCGGTCACCGGTGTGATGCCAGGTGATTATGCGACCAGAGAAAAACTGCTCTTCCGCCTTTCGTTTCCGGAGGAAGCCGAAGTGGAAATCGACAAGGACCGGCAGCGGCTGAATCACGGGGTCCTTTCGGTCGTTCTTGAGCCCCTGCCCGCGGCAAATGCCCGCGCCTGCGAAGGCCCGCCTGCCGAACTTTCGGCAACACCTTATATCCAGTCCGAACACAGTGAAATTTCCGGACTGGTTGATTCTCTGGTCGAAGAGACCATGAACGATCTGAAAAAAGTCAGGGCCATTGCCGACTGGGTGTTCAAAACCCTTGAAAAAAGACCGGTGCTGGGCATCCCCGATGCACTCACCACCCTGCGCATGAAAAAGGGCGACTGCAACGAACACGCGGCCCTTTTCGCTGCCATGGCCAGAAACGCCGGGATTCCCACCAGGATTGTGGCAGGTGTTACCTATCACCAGCAATCATTTTATTACCACGCCTGGAACGAGGTCTGCCTCGACGGGCAATGGCTGTCCCTCGACACCACGAAAAACCAGATCCCGGCCGACGTCACCCATATCAAATTCGTCGAGGGGGAAACCAAAGAGCAGATCAAAATCGGCGGCCTGCTCGGGCGCCTGCAGATAGAAATCGTTCCGGAATAACCGTCGCAAGGTGAAACAACAGATTATGACTAACGGTCCTGATGGGAAAAATGAAAAGAGGATGATCCATGTCGAAAACCTGACCAAGGAGTTCGGAGGCTACAAGGCTGTTGACCATGTGAATCTCTCGGTACAATCAGGAGAAATCTTCGGCTTCCTTGGTCCGAACGGCGCAGGCAAAACCACCACCATCAAAATGCTCGCCGGACTCCTGAAACCCGACCGGGGCAACATTTTTATCGGCGGCAGGGATCTGGCAATTGAGCCGCAACTCTGCAAGAAGATCACCGGCTATATCCCCGACCGTCCATACCTGTACGAGAAACTTACCGGAGACGAGTTTCTGCAGTTTATCGCCAGCCTTTATGAAGTTTCCCCCTCCCGCTTTGCCAAACTGGTCCCGGAGTATCTGGGACTGTTTGATCTTTCCGAATGGCGCCACCATCTCATCGAGAGCTATTCGCACGGGATGCGCCAGAAACTGATCATCACCTCCGCCTTTATCCTGGAACCGCCGCTGATCGTCGTCGATGAACCAATGGTCGGCCTCGACCCCAAGAGCGCCCGGATCGTCAAAGAACTCTTCAGAAAGCACGCAAGAAATGGCGGCACAGTCTTCCTCTCGACCCACTCCTTGGAGATCGCCGAAGAACTCTGCGACCGGATCGCGATTATCATCCAGGGAAAAATCAATAATATCGGCAACATAGACTCACTGCGGGCCGAAGCGAAAATGGCTGGATCAAAACTCGAGGACATCTTCCTCGAACTGACCGGGGCGTATGAGTTGCAGGAGGTAATCAACGCCCTGCGGAGTGACGAGTGAAGAGTGAAGAGAGAAGAGAGAAGAGAGAAGAGAGAAGAGAGAAGAGAGAAGAGAGAAGAGAGAAGAACCGTCAGAGATCCCTGTTTCGATGTCAAGCGATATTCATGACAATATCCTGAATTTATTATAAAAAAGTACCTTTTTTGCAAATCGCCTGACTGGCGGTTTGAGACGGTATCATTCATTCATGGGGGAGTCAAAAGTGATCAAGCTGAGTCTACGCAACAGGTTTATCCTGTACTTCTCCCCGCTGATCGTCTGCATCTTTGCTTTTGGAATTTACAATATCCGGACCTTTGCCTTTATCCACAATCATTTCGAGAAACTGCAGCAGGACGTGACGCCAACCGCCATCGCGATGCTGGAACTCAAGAAAATCCTGCTCTCCCTTGAATCGGGGATCAAAGAAAAGCGCATTGACAAACAGCAGGTTGCCGAAAGCATCAGGCAACTGAAAAAGCTTGTTTCTGCCCACGGCGATCATGAAAATCTGGAAACGAATCCAACAGAGAAAGCCTCTCACGATACGATGCATCATGTGATCCGGACCATGAGCCTCTCCGAATATATTATCAACCAGGCGGAAACGGGCTGGCAGGACTCCGAATTAGCAACCGTTGCCGAGATGATCCATCAGGAACTGATTTCCCTAGGGCCGGTTCTCGATGAACACCTGCAGATCCATCTGCAGCAATTGACCGAGACGGAAGACTTCCTTTCCCTGAAATATCAGCACACCCTGATTTTTGTGAGCCTGGCCGGCGCGGCGGTTATGGTTCTCGCGGTCATTATTTTCATGGCCATGATGCGTTCCGTTCTCGGGCCGGTAAAAATACTACAGGAAGGGACCAGGCAGATCGGCGCCGGCAATCTGCGGCACCGGCTTGCCATTTCCTCCGGCGATGAATTCGAATTTCTCGCTGAGGAGTTCAGCAAGATGGCCGATAAACTCTCGCAATACCATGAAAGCCTTGACCTGAAGGTTCAGGAAAGAACCCGGGAACTTCTGGATGCAAACTCCGAATTGCAAAAGGCGGAAGAGCAGGTCCACTTTCTGTCGCAGGAGCTGCTTGAGGTCCAGGAAGCGGAGCGGCAGCAGATATCTCTGGACCTCCACGACAACGTGGCCCAGGAGTTGTCGTCATTAAAGGTGGCCAGTGAATCGATTCTGGAAGATGCTTCCCAGGGCAAGAGCGTCGAGACCAGGGAAATCGGCGAATGGGCCAGCCTCCTTGACCGCTGCATCAAGACCGTCAGGGAACTCTCCTACAACCTGCGTCCTCCCGGTCTTGAACAGATCGGCTTGCCGAGCGCCATTTCCGATTACTGCCGGGACTTTACGCGAAAAAACAACATCGGTGTCAACTTTTCCAAAGCCGGGGTCGATACATTGCAGCTGGAATTCAATTATGCTATTAACATTTACCGACTGGTGCAGGAGGCCTTGAATAATATCAAAAAACACGCCGACGCCCGAACGGTGGAGGTGAAAATGGTCTCCTCCCACCCGAATCTCATCCTCCGCATCGAAGATGACGGCCGGGGATTTGACCTGGACGCCGGATACCTGAAAGCAAGAAAGAACAAACGCTTTGGCTTGCTCGGAATGCGGGAAAGGGTCCGGATGATGCACGGCGCTTTCAGGATTCAGGCAACTCCCGGCCAGGGAACAAGAATATTTATCGAAATCCCACTGGACCCGACCGATGTCAAACAATAAAAAAATTGTCGTTATTGATGATCATGATACCTTCCGGACAAGCCTGAAGCAGATCATCAACAAATTCCCGGGATTTGAAGTCGCAGGTGAAGCTTCAGACGCCAGAAACGGTGAAATCGTGGTCGGCGAAATCAGTCCGGATCTGGCCGTGGTTGATTTGTCGCTACCGGACAAGAGCGGTATCCAGCTGACCCGAATCATCAGGACCATCCGCCCGGCAACCCGCATCGTCATCGTCAGCATGCATTCGAAAATCGACTACATCCTCGGTTCATTACGGGCCGGCGCTCTAGGCTATATTGTCAAAGAATCCGTTTCAAGATGTCTGTTGGATGCTTTGCAGGCCGCCCTGAAAGATGAGTTCTACCTCGATGCCGCCCTTTCCCAGGAAATAGGGGCAAGGCTTCTTGAAACCGCCGAAGCGGCGGATGTCTCCGACACCGGTTACGGGAATCTCACCTCACGGGAACAGGAGATTCTGCGTCTTCTCGCCCAGGGCGTCGCCGCGAAAGACATCGCGGAAAAGCTCTTCATCAGCGCCAAAACCGTGACCAATCACCGGGCGAATATTTTGAGCAAACTCGAACTGCATAGCACCGCCGATCTGGTCAGATATGCTGCAAAGCTCGGGTTGCTCGAAGATATCGCCTGAAGCAACTCCGTTCGTCCTCCCACCTGATCCTTATCACCTTGCCCGACCTCCCCGGGCATTTATCCCGGCAAAATGAGGCGCAGACCTTATTGCCCGGGCGACGATAATTGTTTTAAGTCACGGAACGAACCTTGGGGGGCTTTTCATGACTGATACACTCATGCTTTATTCCGGCGCAATCACTCTCGGCGCTCTTCATGCCTTTGAACCCGGCCATGGCAAAACTTTAATTGCCGCCTACATGATCGGCAGCAGAGGCAAGGCCTGGGACGGCTTTATCCTGGGAGCGATTGTTACCTTTACCCATACCTTTAGTGTTATTCTCCTCGGGATAATCGCGAAGCTCCTGTCGACAAGCTATTCGGCGACCGAACTCCATAACTGGCTCGGGCTGGTGTCGGCGGCGATCATCATCGTGGTCGGAATCTGGATGCTGCGCCAGAGACTATTCGGGCATTCCGGACATCACCACTTTCATCTTTTCGGGAAAGGCCACAGCCATCACGACCATGTTCATTCAGACCATCACCAGCATGATCATCTTGACCACCATAGCCACAACCACCGGCATGATCAGCATGAGCACCACCCCGGCGATGAGCCGCATCAGCACCCTCACCCACATTCCCACAGCCATGCCGCCCATCAGCCTGAACAGGCTAAAATCGCATCGTACAGCAAGTGGGACCTTCTCCTGCTCGGCATATCCGGCGGCATTATTCCCTGCCCCGCCGCCATTGCCACTTTGCTGGCAGCAGTTGCCGCCGGAAGAATCGCCCAGGGGCTGAGCATCACCATCTTCTTCAGTCTCGGTCTGGGTCTGGTGATGATGGGGATCGGAGTCGCCCTGTCCCAGGCCGGTCGCTTGACCGGAAAGATCAGCGAGAATCTCGAATTCGGCCGCCGCATGGGTATAGCCAGCGCTGTCCTGATTGTTTTTCTTGGTTCCTACACCATGTTCCACTCAGTCAGAAACATCTGGTTTTAGGAGCTGTTTTCAAGGCCCTCCGGCGGGGCCTTTTTTTAAGCATCCCGGTGTTACTTTTTTGTGATTTGTAACACCAGAACCCATTGCCTTTATCAATTTATTTTAAATGGAGGAGTGATGTCTAAAACCACCGCGCTGTTGCTGATCCCGTTAATACTCCTGTCCCTTGCCCACCAGGCTCAGGCGGACGACTCAGCGGAAATCGAAAACCTTCGCCGCCGCCTGGAAAAACTGGAGGGAAGGGAGACGGAAACGGAAGGCTTCAATATTACCGAAGCCGGCAAGCTTCTGAACATCTGGGGCGTCGTTGAGATTGAAGCTGGCTACCGGGATACCAAGGATCTTCCGGCTGAAAGCGACATCTCTGTCGCCACAGCCCTGATCGGTTTCGACGCCAGATTCAATGATCGGGTCGAGGGGCGTATCGCCCTGCTCCACGAAGAAGGGGAAGAACCGGAAGTGACCGTTGATGAAGCCCATCTCAGTGTTTCCTGGGCAAACGTCATCGCTGGAGATCTTACATTGACAGCCGGGAAAAAATATCTGCCTTTCGGCAACTTCAACAGCTCGATGGTCAGCGACCCTCTTACCCTGGAACTCGGGGAGACCAGCCGCACCCTCCTGATGACCGGCTGGAAGAGAGGCATGGTCGAAGCTCAATTCGGGATATTCAACGGCGCTCACGACACCACGGGCCATGATGTCATCGATAACGGGGTCGCGTCCCTGGCGATTACCCCTTCCAACATATTCGGATTCGGAATTTCCTATATGTGCGACCTGGCCGAAACCAATGGCGACCTGCTGGCCGATGCCACAACGGAGTACGAGGACAATGTCAATGCTCTCAGCGCCTACCTGTCGCTTAACCTCTCGTCGGTAACCGTCAGCCTGGAATACCTTGGCGCCTTGAAGAATTTTTCCACCAGCATGCTGGCCGATCCGGATCATGCCGCCGAACTGACCGGAAGCAAACCGAGAGCCTGGTTCGGGGAGGCTGCCTATGCCCCGAACGACGCCTGGAGTTTCAGCGCCCGGTACGAGAAGGCAAAGCACTACCAGGACGATGTGGCACGATATGGCGTAACCGGCAGTTATGGCCTCTATGAAAACACCGTCCTCTCGCTTGAATACCTGTACAGCGATTATGACAAAACTACCGAAAACAAGGCTTCTCAGGTAACGCTTCAGCTTGCCCTGGAATTCTAAAGACGAACATTTGTGTTCAGCACAACCAACAAGGAGAATGAACCATGCATATGGCAGACGCTTTACTTTCACCCGCTGTGGGCGGTACCATGTGGGCCGCCACCGCCGCCGCCACCTTTTACAGCTCGAACAAGGTTAAAAAGAGCCTTGACGACCACAAGATTCCGTTGATGGGGGTCCTGGCAGCCTTTGTTTTCGCCGCCCAGATGATCAACTTCACCATTCCCGCCACCGGCTCCAGCGGCCATCTCGGCGGAGGACTGCTGCTGGCGATACTTCTGGGGCCGCACGCCGCCTTTCTCGCCATCGCCTCGGTGCTGACCGTCCAGTCCCTGTTCTTCGCCGATGGAGGGCTGCTGGCCCTGGGCTGCAACATCTTCAACCTCGGGGTTTTTCCCTGCTTCATTGCCTACCCGCTGATCTACAAAAAAATCGTCGGGAATCGTCCGACTCAGGCCAGGCTGATGATCGGCAGCGTGATTGCCGCGGTGATCGGTCTGCAGCTGGGCGCCCTCGGGGTCGTATTGGAGACGACTGTTTCCGGGATTACCGAACTGCCCTTCTCGTCTTTTGTCATCATGATGCAGCCCATTCATCTGGCCATCGGCATCGTTGAAGGCCTGGTCACCGCCGGGGTCATCTCCTTCATCTGGCTGAATCGCCCGGAAATTCTGGAAAAAGCCGCCGCCGACCAGCCCCTCGGTTCTTTACGGATGAAACCGATTCTGCTCGGTCTTGCTCTGGTCACGGTATTCACGGGCGGGATCCTTTCCTGGTATGCCTCGGAGCATCCGGACGGGCTGGAATGGTCGATGTTCAAGGTTTCCGGCCAGGAAGAACTGGAAGCGCCGAAAGGAATCCACCACGCTCTGGAAGGAATGCAGGAAAAAACCGCCTTTTTACCTGACTACGGGTTCAAGGAAACGGCAGAAAATGACTCGGGCAAACTCGGCACTTCGGTGGCCGGACTGGTCGGTGGACTGCTGGTTATGCTGCTTGGCATAGGTATCGGCGCACTCTTGAAAAATCGTGCAGTCACCAATCATGGGAAAGTTATACCCGAAGGGTGAAACAAAAGGGTTTTGGCGATTTTTTCCTGCCTGTGTTCACAAGAAGCCGGAAGCCAGGAGTCAGAAGCCAGGAGAAAAGCTTAAAGCTTAAGTTGAGCAGCTCGCCTGCTCGTACGAAACTTATACCCGAAGGGTGAAAAGCTTAAGTTGAGGAGCTTGTCTGCTCGTATGAAACTTATTCCCCTCAAGGGGTACTGAAGTGAGTCCCCGAAGGGTGAAAAAATCAAACATTCCGGCTCCCGGCTCCTGACTTCTGGCTCCTGGCTCCTGCATGACTCTGATTCATTAAGACAATTCGGAAAGTTGAGATTAACTGTTCCCCCGGGAAACAGCGTCAATGTCGGAAAAAATTAATCGGGCCTTTTACGATATCGGCCATCTGGACAGTCTGGCCGAAGCGGACACCCCCCTGCATCGCCTTGACCCACGGGCCAAAGTCCTGGTCACTGCGGTATTCATTATCTGCGTGGTCTCCTTTGACAAATACGAAATCGCCCGGCTCCTGCCCTTCTTTCTCTACCCGGCCCTGCTGATCGGGCTCGGCAACCTGCCTCTGGGTTTCCTACTCCGCAAGTTGCTGATGGTTTCGCCCTTTGTCATCTTCATCGGCATCTTCAACCCCTGGCTGGACCGAACTGTTCTTTTACATCTTGGTTCTTTGCACGTTACCGGCGGCTGGCTTTCCTTCATCTCTCTTCTACTGCGCTTTTCGCTCACCGTTGGTTGCGCCCTGATCCTCATTGCCTCCACCGGCTTTCCGGCCTTTTGCATGGCCCTGGAAAAATTGGGGGCGCCCAGGATACTCGCCGTCCAGCTCTTGCTCCTCTACCGTTATCTTTTCATCCTGATCGGCGAAGCCATCCGGATGATCCGCGCCCACTCCCTGCGTTCTTTCAACCGCAAGAGCGGAATCTCCTTCAAAGTCTTTCTGCAAATGCTGGGCAACCTGCTCCTCCGCACCATTGATCGTGCCCAGAGGATTCACCGGGCCATGCTCTCGCGCGCCTTTACCAGAGAAATACGAATCGTCAGACAGTTCAGCTTTGGATACGGGGAAGCCATGTTTCTGATAGGCTTCAGCGGATTATTTATTGTATTACGCCTGACCGATGTCGCGGATTTACTGGGGCGCCTTTTACTGGAGATCAGCCGATGAGCCATCATATCGTTGAAATCAAAGATCTGAAGTTTCATTATCCCGACCGGACACCCGCCCTTCAAGGCGTCTCGTTCCGGATTAAGCACGGCGAGTCGGTGGCCATTGTCGGCGCCAATGGCGCGGGGAAATCCACCCTGCTCCTGCACCTGAACGGCTATCTCACCCCCAGCGAAGGACTGGTGAGAATCGGCGATTATCAGCTCACCCCCCAAACCCTGCAGGAAGTGCGCCGCACTGTGGGGATGGTCTTCCAGGACCCCGACGATCAGCTCTTCATGTCAACCGTTTTCGATGACGTGGCCTTCGGCCCTTTAAACCTCGGATATACAACGGAAGAAGTCGCAATCAGGGTGGAAAAAGCGTTGGAGACGGTGGGGGTCACACATCTTAAAAAACGACCTCCCCACCGTCTGTCTACCGGTCAGAAGCGGCGGGTGGCGATCGCCTCGGTGCTCTCCATGAGCCCGGACATTCTGGTCATGGATGAGCCGACCGCCGGACTCGATCCACGGGCCCGCACCCAGCTTATCTCTCTTCTGCAAACCTTCAAGCACACCAAGATCATCGCCACCCACGACCTCGATCTGGTCGTGGATCTCTGCGAGAGAACCATCATCATGCACGACGGCAGGATTTGCGCCGACGGACCATCCATGGAGATATTCAACAACGAGAACCTCCTGGCCGCCTCCTGTCTGGAAAAACCCTTAAGGATGCAGGGGTGCCCGATATGCGGGCGAAAGGAGTGAAGAGTGAAGAGAGAAGAGAGAAGAGAGAAGAGAGAAGAGAGAAGAACCGTCAGAGATCCCTGTTTCGATGTCAAGCGACATTCATGACAATACACTGAAATTATTACAAAAAAGCACATTTTCAAATCGCCTGACTGGCGCTTCAAGACGATATAATTCATTCATTGGGAGTCAAAAGTGATCAAGCTGAGTCGGAACCAGCTCTCCCAGGTTTTGCGCCCTCGGCGACAGGCAGCAAGAAGATTTCAGGGGATGTCACAGCTTCAGGGAAAACTCTGCACGGCTGAAATTCCTATTCTGATCGCAGCCAGGGCGATGAGGATTGCCAGCAAGGTCCGCAGGCGGGCGACCTGAACTTTGCGGCTGAGCAGACTCCCGAAATGGGCCGCCGGAATGACCGTCAGGATAATCGGCAGCGTCAAGGGCCAGACGATCTGTCCGGTCAATGCCTTGCCGAAAAAGGCGGCGAGAGACGAGAGAAACACGATCGCCAGATTGCTGCCGATGGCGATTCTGGTGGGGACCTCTACAAAAGATGTCATCAGTGGAATAAGGAGAAAGGATCCTCCCTGGCCGACCAGACCTCCCAGAAGTCCGACTGCTCCCGCTGCAGAAACAGCCTTCAGGCGACTGAAAGAAAATCCGGCAACGTCAGGCTCTTCACTTTCGGCTCCGGCAGGAATGAACATGAGAACCGCCGCACTCAAGGCAAGCAGGGCAAATATTGTGAGGAGAATGTCGTTCGACACGTACCCCGCCGCAACCCCTCCTGTCAGGGCGGTGATGAATATTGTTATGCCCATCCAGCCCGTGAGCGACCTGGAGACAAATCGGAACTGATTATGGGTCACCGCGCCCGACAGGCAGGCGACAAGCCCCTGGACAATGGTCAGCCCGGCCACATCCCGCATGGGGAGAGGCGGAAATCCAAGCCACTCGGGAACGTAGAGAAGCAGCGGGGCCATGATAATGCCGCCGCCGATGCCAAGCATCCCAGACATGAAACCGGCAAAGGCGCCAAGTATGGCTATAACGAGGAACATTTCCATTTCAGCAGCCACCTGTCCGGATGATTCCGGTTCATGGTCAGCATGATCTTCTCATGATTGTAGATAAAGATTGAGAAGCTCACTCCACGGTGATGCCGATCGGCTCATCGGTCACTTCACCGATACAGGTTGCAACCGTCACCCCGTTTTTATGCAGCGCCGAGAGCAACCCGTCCGCCTGGGATTTTGGCACCGAAAGCAAAAGCCCTCCGGAGGTCTGCGGGTCATACAGCAGTTCGTCTTCATGACTCGTAAGGGTTGCGTGCAGGTCGAGAATGTGCTTTGCCACCATGGCCCGATTTGCCTTATTGCTGCCGGTGGTTTCGCCCTTTTTGTACATCTCAAGGGCGCCGGGATAAAAAGGCAGGCTTTTATGCCTGACCCGAACCCTGGCATTCGACCCATGGGCCACTTCAAGCAGATGCCCGAGAATGCCGAACCCGGTAATATCGGTGCAGGCGTGGAGATCAAACTGCAAGGCGGTTTCCATCGCCTTATCATTTAATGCCGCAAGGAAAGGCAGGACGTTTTTCTCGATTTCCGTAAACGACAACCTTCCGGACCGGACGGCATTGAAGAGCACACCGGAGCCCAATGGTTTCGTGAGAACAAGCGCGTCCCCCGGCCTGGAGCCGGCATTGGTGATGATCCGGTCGGGGTGGACGATCCCGTTCACACAAAGACCATATTTCGGCTCCTCATCGTCAACCGTATGCCCCCCGACGAGGCAGGCCCCTGCCTCGACCACCTTGTCAAAGCCGCCACGGAGGATGTCCCTCAACACCCCCATGTCCAGTTGTTTGGAGGGAAACATCACGACATTGAGGGCGGTCAATGGCTTGCCGCCCATGGAGTACACATCGGAAATGGAATTGGCCGCCGAGATCTGGCCGAACCAGTATGGATCATCAACCGGCGGGGTGATAAAATCCACAGTGTTGATCATCGCAATCTCATCGGTAAGCCGGTACACAGCGGCGTCATCGGCTGTCTCGATACCGACCAGGAGATTTGGATCGGAGGGCGGGGGAAGACCCGCAAGCGCGTCCGACAGATCCGTCGGACCGATTTTGGCAGCTCAACCGCAAGTCCGGGCCAATCCGGTGAGGGTTTTCTTTTTAAAGATCTGCATAACTCGCTCCTTTTTATAAAAAATATTTATCGCTTAGAATATTTGCATCAGAAATTTGGATAATAAACTCGCATTCCTTGTCCGTCAAGAGTAAAACCAAATAAGAAAGGAGCCCGAAATCAAACCAGACCAATTGACCGTTTTTCTTCAGGGCAGAAGGTGCGGTAACGAGAGAGATTCTGTAGAATGATATGCTCGGGAATGCAGCAACGATTGCCTCCCAACTTGCAAACCCTGAGAGGTGAACACCATGGAAACAAGACAGCTGAAAACCTTCATCGCCGTCTATAAAACCGGCAGCTTTACCAAAGCGTCCGAGCTGCTCGCAACCAGCCAGCCGGCGATCAGCGAGCACATTAAGAATCTGGAGAAGAACCTCGGCTGCAAGCTTTTTGACCGGCTGGGGCGATCAATCCGCCCCACGAGAAAAGCCGATGTCCTCTACCCGAAAGCACTGGTGATCATCGACGACCTCAACCGACTGGAAAACGAGCTGGCCGCCGAGGATCTCTGCGTTTCCGGAGAACTTGTCATCGGAGCGAGCAGCATCCCCGGAGCGTATCTCCTGCCCCGCCTGGCCACGGTATTCAAGACAAAGCACCCGGAAATCTCCTTTGAAATCAGAATCGCGGATTCCGGAGAAATCATTGATTCAGTATTGAACCACGACCTCCTGATAGGAATCGTCGGGACCAGGACCCCTTCCAAAAACCTGAAATTCGCTCCTTTTGTGGATGACGAATTGGTCCTCGCCGTTTCGGCAGGCAGGAAAATAGACAGCGAGATTCCAATAGCAGACCTCTTCAAACTCCCCTTTCTGTTAAGAGAAAAGGGATCAGGAACCAGAAAGTCCGTTGAAGAGGCGGGCCTGAGAAATAAAATCGAAATGGGACGGCTGAACACGGTTGCCGTGTTGGGCTCAAATGCCGCAATCAAGGAGGCGATCAAGGAAGACCTTGGAGTCTCCATTCTTTCCCGCATCTCAATCTGTGACGAACTGGAAAGTGGCAGGATAAAGGAGGTCGCGGTAAAGGGGCTGGCCATGAAACGGACGTTCTATGCTGTTACCCTGCAGGAGCGGACCCTCCCGAATCACTATAGCGTCTTTCTCAGAAGCCTTCTCCAGATCGGGAATTAAGTGAAGAGTGAAGAGTGAAGAGTGAAGAGTGAAGAGTGAAGAGTGAAGAGTGAAGAGTGAAGAGTGAAGAGTGAAGAGTGAAGAGTGAAGAGTGAAGAAAACTGTGGGCTACGCTTGCCGGAATGTCAAGCATTATTGCGATATCTAGCTGTGTTTATTACATAAACACCCACATCCTGTCTGTACCATGCATCCTCACTCCCCCTCGCCAATTCCTTTCGTCAGTCCATATCCGGATACGGATGCAGTCCCAGCTGTTTCCGGACGGCAACTTCGAGAAAATTGACCGGATAGGGCTTGGGCAGATATTCGTCGGCACCCAGTTCAAAACCGAGGACCCGATCGTGTTGTTCATCCTTGCCGGTCAGCATGATGATCTTGATGTGCCTGGTCTCTTCGTCGTTTTTCAGTTCCTTGCAGACATCCCGGCCGTCCTTGCCGGGCATTAGAAGGTCGAGGATCACAAGGTCGGGATTCTCTTCCCTCGCAAGCTTCAGGGCATCATTGCCGTTATAGGCATTCAGCACCTCAAACCCTCCATCCTGCAGGTGTTCAGTGTAGCTTAAATGGATAATTTCCTCGTCATCAACCAGAAGAATTTTCATTTCATCATCCCGTCAGTAGTTTATGGGTAATATCAAGTGCTACCAAAAATCATTTCTGACAAGCAAGAATTATTTAACCCGTTCTCATTTTAACCTGTTGTAATCCTGCTCATAATTTAATAATTATTCCCACGGTCGACGATTCTTGCCAATTTCCCGACAGAGCGTGTATATTTGACTTCCTGATTCCAACACTTGATTCAAATTTTCCATATAAAACAGGGCCCATGTACAGCAAGCACTTCAACCTCGATGAGAACCCTTTCTCCATCGCCCCCGACCCTCGTTATCTGTACATGAGCGAGAAACATCGGGAGGCGCTGGCCCACCTGTTGTACGGGCTTGAGACCGACGGCGGGTTCGTTCTCCTCACCGGGGAGGTCGGCACCGGCAAGACCACCGTCTGCCGTTGTCTGCTGGAACAGCTCCCGGAAAACATCACCATCGCCCTGGTTTTGAATCCAAAGCTCACCTCCCTGGAACTCCTTGCCACCATCTGTGATGAACTCGGCATCGATTACTCTCCGGATCAGACCACGAACAAAACCCTGGTCGACAAGATCAACCGCTATCTTCTGGAAAAGCATGCGGAAGGCCGGAAAACCGTGCTGATCATCGATGAAGCGCAGAATCTGGAGATTGAAGTCCTGGAACAGCTCAGACTGCTCACCAATCTCGAAACCAACCAGCGGAAACTTTTGCAGGTTATCATTCTCGGACAGCCCGAACTCCGTGACATCCTGGCCAAACCGGAGATGCGACAGCTCGCCCAGCGGATTACCGCCCGTTTTCATCTTGGCCCGTTGCACAGAAATGAAGTCGGCCCCTATATCAGCCACCGGCTGGCGGTTGCCGGGCATCGCAAAAAGCTGTTTTCCGACCGGGTGATCGGCAAGATCTACGAAATGACCGGGGGCATCCCCCGCCTGATCAATGTCCTGTGTGACCGCTGTCTGCTTGGGACCTATGTACAGGGCAGGGAGATCGTCAACAGCCCGACTCTGAAACAGGCGGGCAAGGAAGTCTTCGGCAAGGAGAAGAAACCCCTCTTTACTGCCAGACCCACCCTTCTGTGGCTGGGAGTGATTGCAACAGTTTGCGCTGCCGCGATCCTGCTGAACTATGAGCGCCTCATTCCCATGAACGGCGACGGCGATAACACTTCTCAAAATATTGTCGGCGAAAGTCCAAACGCTACAGATGATCCAGTAAAGACAAAAGAGTCTTCCTTACGCCCGGAGCAGGCTCCGTCAATGGCGAGCGGAACCGTGGAACTTGTCTGGCCCGACGAAATCCCGAGATCGGCAAGCCTCACCCTCGGCTACCGGGAACTTTTCAGTCGTTGGGGGAAAACGTATGCGGAAGAAAGCGAACTTCCCATCTGCCTCCAGGCCAGAGAACAAGGGCTTGACTGCCTGCACCGGAAAGGAAGTCTTGGCGGACTGAGCCATCTCGACCGCCCGGCACTGTTGAAAATGGTTGACCGCAACGGCGCCGAGTTTTTCGCACCGCTGGTAAAACTCGGAAACGACCAGGCAACCTTCATCATCAACGGTGAAGAAAGGAGTGTTCCCGCCGCCGTCCTCGATCGACAATGGTTCGGCGCCCACACCATTCTCTGGCAACCGCCTCCTGAATTCGATGAGGTGCTCCGGACCGACTCCGAATCCGCCTCCTCCTGGTTGCGGGAGAAGCTTGCCCTGATCACCGGTGAAGACCTTGCCGACCGCGAACTGCTGCCGGTGATCCGCGCCTACCAGAGCAGAGAAGGGCTGATTGCCGATGGAATCGTCGGCCCTGAGACTATCATCCATATCAATTCCAGCACCGGGAACCCGGGACCAAGGCTTAAGGGGAACTGAAATGTCATTTATCCTAGATGCCCTGAAGAAATCAGACCAGGAAAGAAAAAAGGGGGAAATCCCGAACCTGAACACCGTCCAGGATTTGTCCGGCACAAAAAAAAGACCTGCCCGGCCGCCCTGGGTGCTGATCCTGATCGCCGCCTTTGCACTTAACGGCCTGCTGTTCGGAATCTGGCTCTCTTCCGACCGTTCCGGCAACACCCTCCCACCGGTTCCGGCGACCGCGGTTTCCGACAACCGGATAGCATCCTCCGACCCTGTCGATACCCCGGCGGCTGAGCCCGCGCTCCCTGCAGATACTCCTGTGGCAGCAGCACCCGAAGTCACTGCCGCCCCGGCCGTAACTGCAACTGAAACGGAAACAGCTTCACCCGTTCAGGAAGAGAACACTGCCGATGCAGCTGGAGAGACCCTTCCGGCAGAAGTTCCGGACACTGAATACCTTGTCCCGGCCGATGAAGTGACGGATCCATTCGAAGAAACCGAACAGGTTGATTCTGGACCGGCCCGACCGATAACCTACGAAAAACTGCCGACTGAACTCAGAAACGAACTGCCGAAACTGAAAATTTCTCTCCACTATTATTCCGACTCCCCTTCTTCCAGAAAGGCGAGCATCAATGGCCGGATGATGCGGGAAGGACAGGAAGTCGGCAAGGGTCTCATTCTTCATGAAATCACCCGTGAAGGGGTTATTTTTTCTTACCGGAAAATCCTGTTCAGCTACCAGGTTTTTAACCGCTGAACCATTGCCCTTTTCTCCGGCAGAACATTTATTCGTTTGACATGCCCCTCTGAAAATTCATAAAATCAGAGTACAGGGCAGGGTCATTCCAGATCCGCTGATTACTCTTAACTATTTCCTCTGCCCGCCAAGCCATGCCAAAGGAACAGGACAACTCGATGGCCAAGAAAACAAAAGATGAGGAACGCCGCGAACACAAAAGGTTCAGAGCCAAATCCGGCACCTGTGCCGTTGAATCAAAGGCCGGCGAGATCATCGACATCAGCATGGGCGGCCTCGCCTTCAGCTACGTCGACCATGGCGATTGGACCGACGAGTCCTTCGACCGGGGCATGCTGTTCGGTGAAAAAGACCTCTGCGTTGAAGATCTGCCGCTGAAAATCATCTCCGATTGCGCGATCAACAGCGGCCTTTCCATCATCAGACGGTGCGGGGTAAAATTCGGTGAACTGACCCCGAAACAGCTCTCACAGCTTGAATACTTCATCTGGGCCAATACCGAAGCCAAGCAGAAGTGATCAGAACGCTCCTTCTCCCCTTTCGCTGTTCCTTCCGGAACCGTTTTTTCCCCCCGGGCAGTTTTCCTTTTAAAACTCTCGCCGCAACGCTGTTCAGCCTCGCTATCTGTGCGGTGCTCTACCTCGTAACCGTCAAAGTGGTCGGCTATTTCCACCGCCAGAACGAGCTGGGAATTATCCTGAGCCTGAAAATCTTCCAGATGGCGTGGATCATTCTCTTTGCCATGCTGATCTTCTCCTGCATGGTCTCGGCGGTATCCACCATGTTTCTCTCCCAGGATAATGAGATAGTCTGTTCCGCTCCGGTCTCGGCTGAAGATCTTTACGGCATGCGTTTTATCACCACCGCCATCTACACCTCATGGATGATGGTCGTCTTTTCAATCCCGATTTTTGCCGCCTACGGCACCGTCTTCAGGACAGACTGGCCCTACTGGCTGCTGATGCCACTCACCATCACCGCCACCGCTTCCGTGGCAACCGGGACCGGCACCCTGGCCACCATAATTCTGGTCAACCTCTTCCCGGCCCGGCGGACCAAGGACATCGTCCTCTACCTTTCCCTCTGTTTCGGGATCTTCATCTACATCCTGTTCCGGCTGATGCGCCCCGAAGACCTGGTCAATCCGGACAAATACAGTCACTTCGTCGATTACCTGTCAAGCATCTCGACCCCGGCCGCACCCTATATCCCGGCGGCCTGGGCGGCAAACCTCCTTTCGCTCTATCTGCTCGACCGGGAAATAGACTGGCTGGTCTTCGGACTGATCGTGATCAGTCCTTTTGCCCTCTATTTCATCGGTGAGTGGGCAATGAAACGCTGGTTCTTCAACGGCCTTTCCAAGTCACAGGAATCATTCGGCGGCTACCGGAAGTTTTCGACCACGACATACCGCCCCCGGGCCTGGTTCTGGATCTTCGCCAAGGAGAGCAAACTCTTCATCCGTGACTCGGCGGAATGGTCGCAACTGTTCATGATTGCGGCCCTGATCATCGTCTACCTCTACAACTTCAAAATGCTGCCGGTGGACCGCTCGTTCTTCCAGGAAGAGTATGTCACCAACCTGATCTCTTTCTTCAACATCGGCCTGGCAGGTTTCATCATCGCCTCTCTCTCCGCCCGTTTCGTGTACCCATCCATCGGCGGTGAGGGCGGCGCTTTCTACATCATTCGCAGCTCACCACTCCCCCTGGGTCGTTTTCTGTTCAACAAATATCTCTACTACGTGATTCCTTTTACCGTTTTGGGCCTGTTGCTGGTGGTTGCCTCCGACCACCTGCTCAATATCGAAGGCCCGATGCTGTGGATCTCGATCACCAGCATCCTCCTGATCACCTGGACCGTCGTCGCCCTGGCCCTCGGTTTCGGCGCAATCCACGCGGACTTCAAAGCCGAAAGCAGGGCTGCGGCCCTTGGCGGAATGGGCGCCATTCTCTTTTTGTTCACGGCCATGACCTACGAGATCCTGTTGCTCAGTTGCGGCTTTTACCCGATCTACGGCCTGGTCAAGAGCTGGATGAAAGGCGAGCCTCTGGCCCCGGCCCATCTTGCCTTAATGGCCGGCTGGTTCGCCATGTTCCTGGTTGCCGGCATAATTCTCGCTGTATTTTTTATGAGAAAAGGTTTAAATAAACTCCGGACCGTTTCCTGACACCCGGAATGCCTGTTGCTAATCGGTTTTCCACAACGCTTTCCCCATAAATCAGCACCGCAAAGGTTCCCGAAGACACGACCATGCTTGCCAAAATATTCACCGGAACAGTGTACGGGGTCGACGGTCTGCTGATCGAGGTCGAGACCGATATCTCTCCGGGGCTGCCCGTCTTTGCAACCGTCGGTCTGGCCGAAGGCGCGGTCAGGGAGGCCCGCGACCGGGTAAAGTCGGCGATCAGAAATTCCGGGTACTCCTTCCCCAACCGGAGAATCACCGTAAACCTCGCCCCGGCCGACCTGAAGAAAGGCGGAACCGGGTATGATCTGCCCATCGCCTTAAGCATTCTCCTCGCTTCCGAGACCATCACCAGCGAAATCGCAACTCTGTACGCCTCCATCGGCGAACTCTCCCTCGACGGCAGTGTGCGGAGAGTCAACGGGGTGCTGCCGATGGTCCTCGCCGCCCGCAAAGCAGGGCTCAAAGGGGTGATCGTGCCCGTTGAAAATTGCGCTGAAGCTGCTGCCGTAGAAGGAATTTCGGTGATCGGCATTGCCACTCTCTATGAAGCGGCGGAATTTCTGGCCGGGCTCAGAACGATCAACCCGTCCCAACAGACCGGTCTTGAAGAAAATCATTACCCGAAACACGAACCGGACTTTTCCGAGGTTCGTGGCCAGGAACATGTCAAGAGAGCGCTGGAGATCGCCGCAGCCGGGAACCACAACGTCCTGATGCAGGGCCCCCCTGGTTCCGGCAAGACCATGCTGGCGAGAAGACTGCCTTCAATTCTGCCCGAGCTCACCTTTGAGGAGGCGCTGGAGACCTCGAGAATATACAGCGTCATGGGGCTGCTGCCTGCCGGCGGGAGATTGATGCGCCATCGGCCGTTCCGCGCGCCCCACCACACCATCTCCGATGCGGGGCTGATCGGCGGCGGCCAGATCCCGAAACCGGGTGAAGTGACCCTGTCGCACAACGGCATCCTCTTTCTCGATGAGCTCCCGGAGTTCAGGAAAAACGTTATCGAGGTCCTGCGCCAACCGATGGAGGACTCCACCGTCACCATCTCCCGGGCCGCCACCTCAATGCGGTTTCCCGCCGCTTTCCTGATGGTGGCCGCCATGAACCCCTGCCCCTGCGGCTACCTTGGCGACCCCGGGCATCAATGCACCTGCACCCTGCCCCAGATCCAGCGCTACAGCAGCCAGATCTCGGGGCCGCTCCTTGACCGGATCGACATTCATGTGGAAGTGCCCGCCGTTCCGTTCAAGGATATCAAGGCCACCGCTCCGGCCGAGCAGTCTTCGCTGATCCGGGAAAAAGTCTGCCGGGCGAGAGCGATTCAGGAGAGAAGATTTGCCGGTGCCGCCCCGGGCTTCACCAACAGCCGGATGGAACCGCGCGACCTCGACAAGCACTGCCGCCTGGATGATGCCTGCCAGTCTCTTCTCGAAAAAGCCGCCCATCGGCTCTCCCTTTCCGCCAGGGCCTGCCACCGGGTGATCAAGATCAGCCGGACCATCGCCGACCTGGCCGGCGAGGAGAACATCGGTTCCCAACACATCGCCGAGGCGATTCAATACCGACGCTCATCGCCGAGAATCTGTTGAAACATGAAATAACATCAGGATTGTGACACGAAAATCTGTTGGACATCTGAAGCGGGGGAGAAGGCCTGTATCAATCCTGATTCAGACCGTTCGGCGGGGACATCCCGGAAAGCAGAGATGTAGTGAGACATTTACTGATACGTTAGACCAACCATCGTATCATTACGATTTGTCATATAAAAAGAGAAGAAACCGCAACAGTTTTCGTGATAGTTATGAATGAAGTCTATCTGCTCTTCAGATAAGCAATTGACGTAGCGTTCCCGTTTCTCTGCCTTCATTTTTCTGACATTTCTGACCGGACATTTCGAATTGGAGAAGTCATCTCCCAGAGGGCATTCTTTATTCAGCAAACTATACAGAAATTCCTTCTTCTCCGAGAGGCCGGTCAATCGTCTCTTCTCTTCCGGGATGGTAACCATGGAGGTAATCGCACCACCACAGAGATCCGTCTTATAATAAAACTTCATGCAAGCCCCCTTACATAAAT